>JBBIMZ010000221.1:4351-6476 GCA_037444135.1 Solibacteraceae bacterium | reverse complement strand
GGAAGGCATTTTCGCAGCGCCGGATTGAGCGCCCTGCGCCGCGGCGCTGCGGCGCCTGCTCGAGACCGGCTTCCTGGAACGCGACGAGCGGATCCTGATCTACAACACCGGGTCAGGCCTGAAATACCTGGAGCCGTATGCGACGCGCTTCCCGCGGCCGCTCGGCGAAGAGGCCAAGCTCGGCGGGCTGATCACTCCGCGCTAGCGGCCGCTCCCGGCGCCCACCGCTCGAACAACTCGCGCAGCCGGTCGGCGCTGAAGGGCTTGCTCACATAATCGTCCATGCCGCACTGCAGGCAGCGGTCGCGGTCGCCCTGCATCGCGCTGGCGGTCATCGCGACGATCGGCGTGTGCCGTCCGGGCGGTTCGCTCCGGCGGATCCGGCGGGTGGCCTCATAGCCGTCCACGCCGGGCATGTTCACATCCATCAACACCAGATCGTAGTCGGTCGCCGCGCAGGCCTCCACGGCTTCCCGCCCGCTCTCTACGGCGTCCACTTCGCACCCTGCGCGCGCCAGCAGCCGGACGGCGATCGTCCGGTTCACTGGGTTGTCCTCGACGACCAGTACCCGCCGGCGCCGACTGAACCGGATGTCGCCGGTCTCGGGCCTCGGACGCCCCGCCTCGCCGGAGGGCTGCGCCGCCGCGATCTGGAACGGAATGACGAACCAGAAGACGCTGCCCTGGCCCGGGCGGCTGGAGCAGCCGATCCCGCCGCCCATCATCTCGACCAGACGCTTGGCGATGCTCAAGCCGAGCCCGGTGCCGCCGAACCGACGCCCGGCCGAACTGTCCGCCTGAACGAACTCCTCGAAGATGGCTTCGATCTGCTCGGGTGCGATTCCAATGCCGGTGTCCTCGACCACGAACCGGATGCTGGCGCGCTCGCCCTCGCGTTCGGCCACCTCCGCCGAAAGGCGGACCTCGCCCCGCTCGGTGAACTTGACGGCGTTGCCCGCAATGTTGACCAGCACCTGCCGCAGGCGGCCCGGGTCTCCGCTCAACCAGGCGGGCACGTCGTCGGCCACCTCCGTGATCAACCGCAAACCTTTGGCGTGCGCCTGCGGCAGCAGAATCGTCGTGACGGCCCGCAGCGTCACGCGCAAGTCGAAGACCACCCGCTCGATCTCGAGCTTGCCCGCCTCGATCTTTGACAGGTCCAGAATGTCGTTGACAATCCGCAGCAGCGATTCGGTCGATTCCTTGATCGTTTCGGCGTAATGGCGCTGCTCCGGATCGAGCGGCGTGCACAGCAGCAGTTCCGTCATGCCGAGCACGCCCGTCATCGGAGTCCGGATTTCGTGGCTCATGGCGGCCAGAAAGCGCGTGCGGATTTCCGCAGCTTCCCGCGCCGCCGCCAGCGCCAGCGCCAGCTCTTCGTTCTTCTTGCGGAGTTGCCGGGCCGATTCTTCCAGATGCAGGTTGGCCAGGCGGAGCTTTTCCTCGACTGAGTCCCCCGTCACCAGAGGCCGCTCGGCCGGCGCCACGGCCCTGACTGCTGGTTCTTGCTCGTCCACTCGACTAAATCTCTAATATCGGCAATCCGCGGCGCGGCGCCGTGCGCCCGGCAGGCGGAAGCGGCGCCCGGCCTCCGCCCCATCACCCATCATAACGGGTTTTCACGCAGGATCTCGGCGATCCGCTCCGCGTCGTTCGGCACGACGAGCGGCCGGTTTTCAAAGGCCCCGCGGACCGGAGCGCCCGCCGGCGTCGCCAGCTGCCCGGTGTGGTACCGGTAGACGTAGTCGGGGTCTTTGAGCAAGTGCCCGGTCAGCACGGCGACGACGTCGTCGGCCCGGCTGATGACGCCCGCCCGCCGCAGCTTGCGGATGCCCGCCAGCGTCGCCGCCGACGCCGGTTCGCATCCGATGCCGCACAGTCCGATCTGGGCCTTGGCGTCGGCGATCTCCTCTTCGCCGACCTTCTCGACGACGCCGTTGGAGCAGCGCACCTCGAATGCCGCCTTCGGCCAGGAGACCGGATCGCCGATGCGGATCGCGGTCGCCAGCGTCTCCGGCCGGCTCACGGGGCGGAACGGCGCCCCGGGCGATTTCATGTACTCGTAGAACGGCGCCGCTCCCTCGGCCTGAATCACCGCCAGGCGCGGCATCTTATCGAGCAAGCC
>JBBIMZ010000221.1:2782-4319 GCA_037444135.1 Solibacteraceae bacterium | reverse complement strand
GTTGCCCAGATTCCCGCCCGGAAGCACGATCCAGTCCGGCGCCTCCCAGTCGCGCTGATCCATCATCTCGATCACGATGCTCTTCTGGCCTTCGATCCGGAACGGATTGATCGAATTGAGCAGATAGATGCCCAATCGCTCGGCGAGCGTACGCACCAGGGCCAGAATCTGATCGAAGTTCGCCTCCACCTGGAGCGTGCGGGCACCGTATTCGAGCGCCTGAGCCAGCTTGCCGAAGGCGATGTTGCCGTGCGGCAGGAAAATGAGGGGCTCCAGGCCCGCGGCCGACGCATAAGCCGCCATCGAAGCCGACGTGTTGCCCGTCGAGACGCACGCCACGCGCCGCAGGCCGAGCCGCCGCGCCTGCGCCACGCCGCACGTCATGCCGTTGTCCTTGAACGAGCCCGTCGGGTTGAAACCCTGATGTTTGAAAGCCAGCCGCTCCAGATCCGCGTACCGGGCGGCCCGCGGCGCCTCGAGCAGCGGCGTGTTGCCTTCCCCAAGCGAGACAACATGATGAAACTCGTCCAGGAACGGGATCAGCTCCCGGTAGCGCCAGACGCCGCTCTGGTCGAGCGCGTGGTTGCTCATGCGCCGCTCGCGCCACAAGCGTTTCAACTCCGCCGCCTCCAGCCGCAGATCCGGATAGCCGACCTCGAGCAGGCCGCCGCAGGCCGGGCAACTATAGATGACTTCGGTGATGGGAAAGCTTCTCCGGCAGGTCCGGTCGAAGCAGACCAGTTCGGCAGGCATGAAACCCTGATTATACTGGGTGGAACGCATGCTGGCGGTTCATCTGGAAAACGGGCGCGTCGAAGTGCGGCGCGCTCCGGCGCCCCGGCCCCGCGAAGGCTTTGCGCTGATCCGCCTGCTGGCGGCCGGCATCTGCAACACGGATCTGGAGCTGCTGCGCGGCTACTACGGTTTTCGCGGCCGGCCGGGTCACGAATTCGTCGGCGAGGTGGTCCGGGCCGGCAACCCGGCGTTGGTGGGCCGGCGCGTCGTCGGAGAGATCAATCTCGCCTGCGGCCGCTGCGACTGGTGCGCTCGCGGCCTCGGCCGGCACTGCCCACGGCGCACGGTGCTCGGAATCGTCCGCCACCCCGGCGCGTTCGCCGAGTACCTGACGCTCCCCGAGCGCAACCTCCACGTCGTTCCGGCCTCGATCCCGACCGAGCATGCCGTTTTCGTCGAACCGCTGGCGGCAGCTTGCGAGATCCTCGAGCAGGTGCGAATCCCAAAAGGCGCGGAGGCGGCCGTGCTCGGCGACGGCAAGCTCGGCCTGCTCGTCGCCCAGGTCTTGCGGGCGCATGGCGTCCGGGTCCATCTCTACGGCCGCCATGCCGGGAAGCTCCGTCTGGCCGAGGCCGCCGGCGTCGGCATCGCAGAACCGGGCGAGCCACCGCCCGCAGCCGGCTACGACTGGGTGGTCGAGGCCGTGGGCACCGATCACGTACCCCGCCAATACGAGTTCGCCCGGCTCAATCTGAACTACACGGTGATGAGCAAGCGGAAGCTCCTGCAGCTCGTCGAGCAG
>JBBIMZ010000221.1:0-2772 GCA_037444135.1 Solibacteraceae bacterium | reverse complement strand
GGTCGAGGCGACAGGTTCGCCGGAAGGGCTGGCGGCCGCCGTGCGCGCGGCGCGCCCGCGCGGCGCCGTGATCCTGAAATCGACCCTGCACCGCGCCAGCTCCTTCGACGCCGTGCCTGTCGTAGTCAATGAGATCACCCTGATCGGATCGCGCTGCGGGCGCTTCGAGCCCGCCCTGCGCCTGCTCCGAAGAGGCGCCATTCGGCTCGATGGGATGATCTCGGCCGTCTACCCGCTCGCGGAGGCTCCGGCTGCTTTCGAGACGGCGGCCCGGAAAGGCGTCTTGAAGGTGCTGCTGGTCCCGGAGGAGGAAAAACATGGCGGGGACGACGGGACTCGAACCCGCGACCTCCGACGTGACAGGCCGGCGTTCTGACCAACTGAACTACGTCCCCGCGACAGGCGCGATACTATCCTACCATGGCCGGCGCCCGGGGCACCAGGAGCGTTCAGGCGCTCATCGAGGCCAGAAATTCGGCGTTGTTGCGCGTCTTGCTGAGCTTGTCCAGCAGCAGTTCGATCGCCTCGACCGGCGACAGCGGGCTGAGCACCTTGCGCAGGATCCAGACGCGGTTCAGCTCCTCTTTGGGCAGCAGCAGCTCGTCCTTGCGCGTGCCGCTCTTGTGAATGTCGATGGCGGGGAAGACGCGTTTGTCGACCAGCCGGCGGTCCAGGTGGATCTCCATGTTGCCCGTGCCCTTGAACTCCTCGAAGATGACGTCGTCCATGCGGCTGCCGGTATCGATCAGCGCCGTGGCGACGATGGTGAGCGAGCCGCCCTCTTCGATGTTGCGGGCCGCGCCGAAGAAGCGCTTGGGCCGCTGGAGGGCGTTCGAGTCGACGCCGCCGGAGAGCACCTTGCCCGACGGCGGCACGACCGTGTTGTAGGCGCGCGCCAGGCGCGTGATCGAGTCCAGCAGGATCACCACGTCCCGCTTGTGCTCCACCAGGCGCTTGGCCTTCTCGATGACCATCTCGGCCACCTGAACGTGCCGGGAGGCGGGCTCGTCGAAGGTCGAGCTGATCACCTCGCCTTTGACCGAGCGCTGCATGTCGGTGACCTCTTCCGGGCGCTCGTCGATCAGCAGCACGATCAGGATGATCTCCGGGTGGTTGGTCGTGATGGAATTGGCGATGCTTTGCAGGAGCATCGTCTTGCCCGTGCGCGGCGGCGCCACGATCAGGCCGCGCTGGCCCTTGCCGATCGGCGTGAGCATGTCCATGACGCGCCCGCTGTAGTTGTCGCGCGTCGTCTCCAGGCGGATGCGCTGGTTCGGATACAGCGGCGTGAGGTTGTCGAAGAAGATCTTGTTGCGCGCCTCCTCGGGAGGCTCGAAGTTGATGGCGTCCACCTTGATGAGCGCAAAGTACCGCTCGCCTTCCTTCGGCGGGCGGATCTGGCCCGAGATGGTGTCGCCGGTGCGCAGGTCGAAGCGGCGGATCTGCGACGGCGAGACGTAGACGTCGTCGGGACCCGGCAGGTAGTTGTATTCAGGCGCCCGGAGGAAGCCGAAGCCGTCCGGGAGGCACTCGAGGACGCCTTCGGCGAAGATCAACCCGCTCTTTTCCGCCTGGGCTTGGAGAATCTTGAAGATGAGCTCCTGCTTGCGGAGCCCGGCGGCGCCGGCCACGCCCAGCTCCTTGGCGATCTGCGTGAGCTTCTGGATGCTCATGTCCTTGAGCTCGGCCAGGTCCAGAGTCGTGCCGGTCTTGTTACCGGGACGACCGGCCTGTTTCCTGCGGCCGGCGCGTCCGGCTTCTTCCGCCGCCTTGGCGGGCGCCTCTGCGGCCTCCGAAGGCGGAGCTTCGGCGGTGAGCGCCGAGGTCGCTTCGCTCGCCGGTTCTTCGGTGGGACGGATCTGCCCGTTGGGTTCTACAGGGTGCGTATCGCTTGCCAAATTTCCTTCACTCCTTGGCCGGTGACGGCCGAGAACGGCACCAGCCAGGCCTCCCCGACGTGCTCGGTCAGGGCCGCCAGGCCGAGGCGCCGTTCCCTCTGGTTCTTCCACTTGTCGATCTTGGTGGCGATGACCATATAAGGCCGGTGATGGAACTCAAGCCACCGTTTGAGTTCCAGATCGCTTTCCCTCCAGCCGTGCCGGGCGTCCACCAGCAGCAGCGACAGCCGCAGTGCCTGGCGCGTGCGCAAGTAGGTCTCGATGAGACCCTTCCAGCGCCGCTGCTCAGCCAGTGGAACGCGCGCGTAGCCGTAGCCGGGGAAATCGACAAAAACCAAACCGGGTTGGATCCGGAAAAAATGGATCGCCCGCGTGCAGCCGGGCGTCGAGCTGGTGCGCGCCAGCCGCGGAACGCCCGCCAGCAAGTTCAGCAGGCTCGACTTGCCGACGTTGCTCCGGCCCAGAAACGCGAATTCGGCCCCCTGTTCCGGGGGAAACTGATCGGGGCGCGAGGCGCTCGCCAGCCACTCGGCCTGCATCTTCGTTTCCGGTCTCCCCGGCCATCGCCCCGCCCCGGCAGCCAGCCCGCTTCCACCTCAATGCATCACCTTTTCCAAATCCTCGCCCGAGTGCCCCGCCGTCAACTCGACCGGCGGAGGAGCCGCCAGCGGCTCACCGACGCCGATCTCGCGCTCCAGCGCGATGCGCAACACCTCATCCATCGACTCGACGAAGTGCAGCTTCATGTCCTGGCGGATGATCTCCGGCACGTCCGGGTGGACCTTCGCTTTGTCGCGCGGAAGGATCAATACGCGCATCCCCCCGCGGTGCGCGGCCAGCGCGTACGCTTTGAGCCCGCCGAGGGCCAGCACTT
>JBBIMZ010000220.1:0-6478 GCA_037444135.1 Solibacteraceae bacterium | reverse complement strand
AGCGGGCATCGGAGTGGCCTTCATCGTCCTCTGGGTGGCGCCGGCCGCCAACATCCTCGCCCTTACTTACACCGGAAGCGTCCTCGGCGGTTCGATGGTCGTCTCGAGAATCGTGGCCGCGCTCGGGATGGCCTTCGTCGTTGGGACCGTGATGACGCTGGTGTTCCGCGGGGAGCGGCGGGACCTCCCGGCGCCCGCCGCCGCCACCGCCGGCCAAGGGATCATCGCCCGGGAGCACCTGACTCTGATCCTGTTGGTCCTGCTGTCGCTTCTCGCCCCGAACTACGTCGTGCGGACCGGGTCCTACTGGCTGAAAGTGCTGGTCTGGGCGGTCCTCACCGCCTTCACGGCGTTCTATGCCGTGAGGCGGGTGCCCCGGCACGGCCTCGCCCAGTGGCTCCGGGAGACGTGGTGGTTCGTCAGGATCATCTTCCCGCTGCTGC
Source organism: Solibacteraceae bacterium (assembly GCA_037444135.1). GTDB lineage: Bacteria > Acidobacteriota > Terriglobia > Bryobacterales > Bryobacteraceae > CALKXJ01. The sequence goes on along the minus strand of JBBIMZ010000220.1, from coordinate 6,035 downwards.
TGGCAGGCGTGTTCCTCGTGGGCGTGATCGGCCGGATTCTGCCCGAGGAGTGGATCCGGAGCTGGCTCGGCGGCAACGGCGTGGCGGCATCCTTTCTCGCCACGATGATCGGGGCCGTCAGCTATTTCGCCACGATGACCGAAGCGCCGTTCGTGGACACGCTGATGAAGCTGGGGATGGGCAAGGGCCCGGCTCTGGCGCTGCTTCTCACCGGGCCGGGCCTCAGCCTGCCCAACTGGCTGGCGATCGCCCGGGTGTTCGGGGCCTGGAAGTCGGTCGTTTATGTAACCACGATCGTAATTCTGGGCACGGCGGTGGGTTGGTTTTTCGGAAATTTCATCTTCGTGAGGTGACGCGATGAAGATTCAGATCGCCGGACCTGGTTGCCCGAGGTGCCACGCGACCGAAAAGAACGTAGTCGACGCCTGCGCCGAGCTGAACCTTGCCGCCGACATATCGCACGTCTACGACGTGAGACAGTACGCGGCGCTTGGAGTCCGGCTGACTCCGGCGGTGATCGTCGACGGCAAGGTCGTGGTTTCCGGCAAGGTGCCTACCGTCGCTGAACTCAAGACGCTGCTGGCCGGCATGAGGTAACTGCGAACCTCGCGCGCTCTATGAACGCAACCCGGACGCTGTCCCGGCCGGAGGTCCTCTTTTTCAGCCCTGCCCGTCCAGGCCCCTGACCTCGATCTGGCGCTCGTCGCCGTCGAGGCGCCGGAGGCGGATTTCGACGCGCTTTTCGGGCCAGAGCCCGGGGAATTTTTCCCCCCATTCGACCAGCACCACGGCGTCACGCTCCAGGATCTCATCGAGACCGAGCGCCTCGGCCTCGCGCGGCTCTTCGAGGCGGTAGAGGTCGACGTGATAGACGCGCACCGGATCGCCGTATTCGTGGATAAGGGTGAAGGTAGGGCTCGAGACCTCCTCCGGATCGGCGGCGCCGAGACCCTTGACGATCCCTTTGGCGAGCGTCGTCTTGCCGGCGCCGATCTCGCCGATGAGCAGCACCACCGAGCCGGGCGCCAGACGGCGGGCCAGCCGCTCGCCGAGGGCGACGGTCTCCTCCTCAGACCTGGTCCGGAACACGGCGGCACGCCTCGATCGCTTCAGGCAGGAATCGCAGCAGGTCGGTGGCGATCAAATATTGCTCGCCCAGCCGGGCCGCGCCGAGCTCGCCCGCCAGCCCGTGCAGGTACACCGCAGCGAGGATCGCCTCTTCCACCTGGCCGGGGAATTGCGCAAGCAGCCCCGCCATCAGCCCGGTCAGGATGTCGCCCGTGCCGCCGGTGGCCATGGCGGGCGTGCCCGTCGGGTTGATCCACACGCGCCCCTCCGGCGAAGCGACGAGCGTGCGCTGGCCCTTGAGCACGAGCCAGAGGCGGCGCTCGAGGGCGAAGGAACGGGCGATGCCCACCCGGTCCTCGAGGACCTCTTCGTTGCTCCGGCCGGTCAGGCGCGCCATTTCGCCGGGGTGAGGCGTCAAGATGAGCGAAGGACGGCCCGGGAAATCCGTCCCGGCGAGACAGTTCAAGCCGTCGGCGTCGATCACCATCGGCTGGGAAAACTCAGCGACCACTTTCCGGACGAACGCCGCCGTTTCAAAGTGCGTCCCCAGGCCGGGCCCCAGCGCGAACACCGTCTTGCGCTCCGTGACGGCCTGGAAGCGCCCGTAATCGAACGCGCGCAGCGAGATGGCGCCGGTGTCGGTTTCCTCGAGCGGTTCGGTCATCAGCTCCGCCGCGTGGGCGGAGATCGCCGGAAGGGCCGATCCGGCTGAGGCGACCGTCACCAGGCCTGCCCCGGCCCGCAGAGCCGACAGCCCGGCCATGGCGGCCGCTCCGGGCTTGCCGCGCGAGCCGCCGATCACCAGCACATGCCCGAAGCTGCCTTTATGAGCGCCGCGGGGGCGCGGGGCGAACAAGTGGCGGAAACGTTCCGGTCCGCTCAGCGCCAGGAAGATCGCCTCGTCGCTTTCGAACAGCTCCGGTGGCGAACCGATGGGGCAAACGCGCAACTCGCCGACGAAGTCGCACGCCGGCGGGAGCACCTGGCCGACTTTGGGCGCCGTAAAGGTGACGGTGTAATGGGCGCGGACCGCCTCGCCCACCAGCTTGCCCGTATCGCTGGCCAGCCCGGAGGGGATGTCGACGGCTACCACCTTGGCCAGCGGAAAGCCGGTGTTGATCTCGCGGATCAGATCCAGCATCGGGCCGCGCGCCGGGCCGGTAAGGCCGGTGCCCAGGAGCGCGTCGACGACGATCGTGGCCAGTCGCATCTCCGGCGCGATGGAATCCGACACCGGGCAGCCGCAGGCGGCCAGCATCCGGAAGTTCTCCGCCGCGTCCCCTTTGAGCTCCTCGGGCCGCCCGGCGAAGACCACGTGGAGCGACTTCGGGCGCAGGCGCGTATGAAGCTGGCGGGCGACGACAAAGCCGTCGCCGCCGTTGTTGCCCTTGCCGCACAGCACCACGACGCGGTGAGCCGCGAGCGGGGCGAACTTCTCCGCGAGCAGCTCGACGACGCGGTGGCCGGCGTTCTCCATCAGGACGAGGCCGGGAATGCCCAGCTCCATCGTGCGCTCGTCGACGGCTCGCATCTGAGAAGCTGTCAGGACTTTCATGCCGTCACCTTCGCCATCAGTTGCTCGAGCCGGCGGAGATGGCCGACGTCACCCATGACGACCAGATGGTCTCCGCCGCGAATCACAGCGTCGGCGGGCGGATTGAATAGCATCCGTCCGTCCGCCTGGCGGATGGCCAGGACGATCACGCCGAGCTCCCGGCGAATCTGGAGATCCCGCAGGCTCTTGCCGGCGAATTCGCTCTCGTCGGCGACGCGCACCTGTTCGAGGCCGATATTCAGCCCCAGGTCCACCGTCGAGGTCGTCAGGTCCAGAAACTCGAACACGTACGGCCTGAGGATCGCCTGCGCGAGGCGGAACCCGGTGATCTGGTACGGCCGGAACAGCGCGTCGGCGCCCGCGCGGCGGAGCTTGGCCTCCGACTCTTCCTCGTTGACGCGCGCCGCCACGCGCAGGCTCGGATTCAGCGCCTTGGCCGAGAGGATGAGAAAAAGGTTCTCGGCGTCGGTGGCGAGCGCCGCGATGAGCCCCTTGGCGCGGGCGATGCCCGCGTCGCGGAGCGTGTCGTCGCTGGTGGCGTCGGCCGCCAGCGCCAGCATTCCGCGTCCGATGGCGCGGTCGGCTTTGGCCGCGTCGCGATCCACGATGAGGAACGGAGCGCGCACCCGCTGGAGTTCAGCGGCCGCGCTGCGCCCGACCCGGCCGAAGCCGCACACGATGTAGTGGTCTCGCAACTTCTCGATCATGGACTTGACCCTCCTCCGGCCGAAGAACTCCACCAGCTGGAGCTTTACGATGAACTCGGTGATGGCGCCGATGGCGAAAAACATCACCGTCACGCCGAACAGGACGATGAAGGTGTTGAAGAGGCGGCCCGCGCGGCCGAGCGGCCGGATTTCCGCATAGCCGACCGTCGTGATGGTGATCAGGGCCATGTAAAAGGCGTCGAACGGGGAATAGCCGGCGATCCAGACATAGCCGGCCGTCCCGGCCAGCAGCACGGCCGCGATCGCCGCCAGGATCACAATCAGTCTGCCGCGAAACCCTTGCATCAGCGCCCATCCGGCGCTCGCCGACCGCCGCCGGCGGTGCGCCGTCGAACTCCCCATTATCCCCGCTGCCGGTCCGGACGGGCAGGCCGCTCGCCACCGCCCGCCCTGATGGGGCCGCGCGGATGCTAGGCTGGAAGATAACCCCTCATCCCGGTTTTCCAATGAAACGACTGCTGGCGCTCAACCGCGGCGAGATCGCCATTCGCATCTTTCGCGCGGCCAACGAACTGGGCCTCGAGACGGTCGGGGTCTACTCGAAAGAGGACCGGTTGAGTCTCCACCGGTTCAAGGCCGACGAGGCCTACCTGATCGGCGAGGGCAAAGGGCCGATCGAGGCCTACCTGGACATCGAAGGCGCGATCGCGCTGGCCAAGGAAAAGCGCGTCGACGCCATTCACCCGGGCTATGGCTTTCTGGCCGAGAATCCCGGGCTGGCCCGCGCCTGCCGCCAGGCAGGCATCATCTTCATCGGGCCGAGCGAAGAGCTGCTGGAGCTGCTGGGCGACAAGACGGCCGCCCGGCGGCTGGCCGAGAAGGCGGGCGTGCCGGTGGTGCCGGGAACCGACAAGCCCGTCAGCGATCCGGAGGCCGCGGAAAAGCTGGCCCGCTCCGTCGGTTTTCCCCTCATCATCAAAGCGGCCTTCGGCGGCGGCGGCCGCGGCATGCGGATCGTCGACAAGCCGTCCGAGCTGCGCCCGCGCCTCGACGAGGCCCAGCGCGAGGCTCGCGCGGCCTTCGGCAATCCGGCGGTCTTCCTGGAGCGCTACATCCGCCGCGCGCGTCACGTCGAAGTGCAAGTGCTCGGCGACCAGCACGGCAACCTGGTGCACTTGCACGAGCGCGATTGCTCGGTGCAGCGGCGCCATCAGAAGGTGATCGAGACGGCGCCGGCGATCAACCTGGATCCGGGCATCCGCGCGGCGATCGCCGAGGCCGCGCTCCGGATCGCCCGCCAAGCCAACTACTACAGCGCCGGGACGGTGGAGTTCCTGGTGGACGTCGACAGCGGCGAGTGGTTCTTCATCGAGGTCAACCCGCGCATCCAGGTCGAGCACACCGTCACCGAGGAGGTCACGGGCCTGGACATCGTGCGGTCGCAGATTCTGATCGCGCAGGGCCACAGCCTGTTCGGACCGGAGATGGAGATCCCGCCGCAGGAGGAGATCCGGGTGAACGGCTATGCGCTCCAGTGCCGCGTCACCACGGAAGATCCGGCCAACCACTTCATCCCGGACTACGGCCGCATCGAGACCTACCGCTCGCCGGCCGGTTTCGGCATTCGTCTGGACGGGGCGTCGGCGTACAGCGGAGCGGTGATCACGCCCTTTTACGACTCCTTGCTGGTGAAAGTGACCGCCTGGGGCCGGGCGTTTCCCCACGCCTGCGACCGCATGGCGCGCGCCTTGCGCGAGTTTCGCATCCGGGGTCTGCGGACCAACATCCCTTTTCTCGAAAACGTCGTCAACCATCCGAAGTTCCGGGCCGGCCAGGTGACGACTTGCTTCCTCGACGAGACCCCCAGCCTGTTCCGCTTTCCGGTGCGGCGCGACCGCGCCACCAAGCTGCTCAGCTATCTCGGCGAGGTGATCGTCAACGGCAATCCGGAAATGAAAGGGAAAACGCCGCCCGCCGAGCTGAGGCCGGCCCGCGTTCCGGCGCATATCCCCGGGCAGCCCCCGCGCGGCACGCGCCAGCTGCTCGAGGAGCTCGGCCCGGAGGGACTGGCCCGCTGGACGCGCGACGAGCCGCGTTTGCTCCTCACCGACACCACCTTCCGCGACGCGCACCAGTCGCTCATGGCGACGCGGCTGCGCACCTATGACATGCTGCGGATCGCCAACTTCGTCGCGCACCGGCTGCACGGTCTCTACAGCCTGGAGATGTGGGGCGGCGCCACCTTCGACGTCGCCATGCGATTCCTCCTCGAGGACCCCTGGATCCGTCTGGCCCGGCTGCGGGAGGCCATCCCCAACATCTGCTTCCAGATGCTCCTGCGGGCGTCCAACGCGGTGGGCTACACCGCATACCCGGACAACGTCGTCCGCGAGTTCATCTACGAAGCCGCGGCGCAGGGAATCGACATCTTCCGGATCTTCGATTCGCTGAACTACCTGCCGAACATGCGTGTGGCGATGGAGGCGGTGCGCAAGACCGGCAAGGTCTGCGAGGCGGCGATCTGCTACACCGGCGACATCCTCGATCCGAAGCGCGACAAGTATCCGCTGAGCTACTACGTCAAGCTGGCGCGCGAGCTGGAGCGGATGGGCGCGCACGTGCTGGCGATCAAGGACATGGCCGGGCTGTGCAAGCCGTACGCGGCCGAAAAACTCGTGCGGGCGCTGCGGGAAGAGACCGGCCTGCCCCTCCACTTCCACACGCATGACACCAGCGGGGTCAAC
>JBBIMZ010000219.1:0-6492 GCA_037444135.1 Solibacteraceae bacterium | reverse complement strand
CCCCTATCGCCGCTTTCGTATACACATTCGGCCGGAAGCGCACGAATCTCTCGGACAGGACGCTACGGCAGTTCTTTGACGCGGATGTTGCGGAACTCGACCCGGCTGCCGTGGCCGAGAAATCCGATGCGGCCGCTCGTGCGAGTCAGGCCGGGGTGCCGCTTGAGGACTTCAGGGTCCTTGACATCATCGAGGTTGGCGTCGACGATCAGGTGGCCGTTGAGCCGGACCTGAATGCGGCGGCCGTCGGCGACGATCTCCTCTTCGTTCCACTCGCCGGCAGGCTTGAGGTATCCGGTCTTGGCCGGCACGACGTCGTAGATGGAGCCGTGGCGCTGCGCCGGCTTGAGCCAGCCTCGGTATTTGGGATGCTCGTCGTCCAGGATCTGGATCTCCATGCCCGAATAGGCGATGTCGCCGGCGATCGGCGCGCGAATGCCGACGCCGTTGTTGCCTCCGGGCTCCACGCGGAACTCGAAACGGAAGATGAAGTTCGAATACTCCTTCACGGTGAGGAGGTTGCCGCCGCCGTCGGCCGGGCAGACGATGGCCCCGTTCTCGACGATGTAGCCGCGGCCGGTCTTCTTGCCGTGAACGAGCAACCAGCCGTTGAGCGTCTCGCCGTCAAACAGCGAAACGAAACCCTCCTCGGCGGCGCCGGCCGCCGCGCACAAAGCGAGGCCCAACGACAGAGCGCGAATCGTCCCCATGAGCATCAGTTGTAGCAGAAGCGGGCGGCGGACCGCTCAGCGCGGCGCGGCTCGCACCAGCAGCGTGAGCGTCTCCCAGGGCCTCAGCTCCAGGCGCTCCAGGTCTACCCGACGCCCGGCCGGCTCCTCGACGAGCGTGGCCGGCTCGGCGTCGCTCAGCCGCAACCACGACGTCAGCCGCAGATCCCGCACGCCGCGGCCGGCGATCTCCTGGAGGCGGAGGGCGAACCAGCCGGGCCGGTCCTCGGCGGGTTTGAAGGCCAGCAGTTGGACGTAATCGGAGGACAGCTCGAAGAAACTCTGCGTGGGCGCGAGGTCGGGCCTGGATACACGAATCGCCCGGAGCTCGAGAACGAACTCCTCACCCAGGCGTTTCCACCGCCATGGCTCCTCCGGCTGGAAGGCCACGCGAAAGCGAAACGAGCGCCGCGCCGAGCCGGCCGGCTCGACCCAGTCGAGCGGCTGCTTGCCTTCCTCGCGCGTCTCGGTTTCGAGCGCGTCGGATGCCAGCACCCAAGTGCGGTCCGGGCGCAGGGCGAAGGCCTCGCGGCTCGCGAGCGTGACGCCTCTCTCGCCGCCGGCGCTGAAATGGACGAAGTGGACCGGCATGCGGTGAGGCGCTGCGCCGCCGGGCAGGAAATCCTCCGGGTCGCGGAGGACAAAACCAGCGCCGTCCACATAGCTCGTGCGGCCCGCCGCCAGAGGCAGGCTCACGGCGTAGCTGATGTGCCGCGAAGCCGTGCGCCGCAGGGCGCCCAGATCGAGATCGAACCGGAAATCGGCGAACGGGGCCCCGCGATAGAGCGTGACCTCCACCAGCGGCAGAGCCGATCCGGATCGCTCGAACCGGATCCGGCGCGTTACGCTCCCGTCGAGAGTCTGTGCGCCCGCTGGAGGCAGCGGCTCAGGCACAGGCGCGCCGCGGTTGCGCGACACGAGCAGGTTCCCAAAGGCGTACTTCGGCTGGCTGTCAAGCGCCTCGCGGCCCGTCTGCCGGTCGCGGATCGAGCGGATTTCGCCGGCTTCGTTCCAGGCGACTTCGACGGGGAACTCCGCCGGCGCCGCAGGCGCTTCGCCGTGGCGGATGCGGTAGATGCGGTAGCCAAGGCTCGGGACCTGGCGCGCGTAGAACAGGATCTGGCGCTGGGTGCCGGGAACATCCTCGACGGGCAAGGTCTCCCCGGTGGCGGCGTCTTCGGCTACGAGCGGCCCGGCGCGGAGCTTCGGCGGCAAGCCCCCGACGGCGACCGGCCCGGAGCGCTCCCAGGACAGCCCGTTGTAGACCATCAGGCGCAGCTCGGAGTCGTCGCGGCGAACGAACGGGGGACTGGAAACGTCTTCGGCCCCGGCGAGGCGGAGCAGAGCCTTGTCGAATTGTTGCACGGCGTTCGTATACGTGGCGATCGACCAGGCGTAGTTGATGACGTTGTTCCAGTCGGTCTCCCACTTGCTGAAATATCCCGGCCAACCCGCGCCGCACCCCGTGGTGTGCTCGTAAAAAGTCAGCAGCCCGCGCCAGGCTTCCTGGAAATCGAACTTCGGAAACGGGGTCCGTCCGAGCAGCGAAGCCACGGAGGCGGCGGCCTCGGCAGCCGGCAGCAGCGCCGAGGCTTCGCGCAACCGGCCCGTCGCCTCCGGACAGCCCAGCTTGACGATCTCCCAGTGCCCGGAGCTGTCTCCGGAGGCTTCCGGAAACCGGTCTCCGTAATTTCGGAGAAGGTGCTCGAAGTACTCTTCCGCCGTGGCCATGCGCATCGGCAGCTCGGGGTGTTTCCGGTTCCAGGCGCGAATCCGTTCCAGGATCCGGTAGGCGCCGATCGGATCCGCGTTGTCGCCGGACGAGGCCATCAGCAGGTAGGTGTCATAGCGGTAGCCGTTGCGTTCGAGCCACGCCAAGCGCCGGGGCAGCGTCGCCTCGAGCTCCTCGAGCGAGAAGCGGCCTCCCAGCTTCCAACGGTGTGCCTCCACATAGCTGTCGTAGGTAAAGAACGTCAGGATGCGGCTCCCATCCGGCCCGAGCCAGTAAAAAGGATTCTTCGCCACGCCGAGCGTGTTGCCGCCGCCGATGAACAGGTTCAGTCCGGTCACGAGGTACTTGATGCCGCTTCCTGCCAGCACGCGCGGATACGCCCAGGAAAAGCCGGGCACGTCATTTTGAAAGGCCACGGTGACCGGGATCTGAAACCGGCGGCGAAAAGCCGCTGCCGCGTAGGCAAGGCGGTTCATCTCCTCGGCGGCCATCAGCCCGCTGTGCATGTTGCCGAAGGCGGCGCCGAGCGAAAAGCGGCCCGAGCGAAGCAGGCCTGCCAGTTCGTCGACGAGCGCGGCATCCTCGGTGCGCCGCAGCCACTCCTCCAGCATCCAGGTCGATTCGATCGTCCAGCGAAAATCCGGATTCTCGCGGGCCAGGCGGATGGCCTGATCGATGTTGTCTTTGTAATCGCGCGCCACCTGCTCGGGTGGCTTGGTGAAGCCGATGTCGAGGTGGCTGTGGCTGACGACGAAGATCTGCCGGATCGTCCCCGTGCGTTGCTCGGCCGGGAGCTCGTAGCGGCTCTGCTGGGCCGCCAGCGGCCAGCCCAGGAGAGCCGCCATGAGCGCCGCGCGCCGCATCGTCAGAACTGGTAGCGCAGCGCGAACTGGATCTGCCGGTTGGTGCCGAATCCGGACAAGGTGTTGATCGTCGACGTGCTGCGCCCGAAGTTCGCCGGCGCGGCCAGGTTCGCCGCCGGCGTGCCGAATTGCGGCGTGTTGAACAGGTTGAACACCTCGGCGCGGAACTGCACCGTCTGGCGCTCGCGCACCTGGAAATTCTTGAACAGCGAGAAATCCCAGTTGTAGGCCGCCGGACCCTTCAGGATATTCCGGCCGACGTTGCCCCACGTGCCGATCGCCGGCGCGCGAAAAGCAGCCAGGTTGATCTGCCTGTCAGGAATATCGAAGTTGGCGGGCCGCAACGGCACGCCGGGAACCAGGTCCGGCCTCGCCGTGGCCGCCCCGATCTGCATCGAGTCGCACCCGCAGACGACGTTGACCGACAGGCCGGAGCGCAGCACGGTCATGCCGTTGATCTGCCAGCCTCTGCTCAGCCAGCCCGGCAGCGCCGGCGCCGCGGGAAGCTCGTAGGTGTAATCGAACTGGAGCAGGTGGCGCACGTCGAAGTCGGCGTTGCCGTAGGCGTCGCGCGGGTTGGTGTCGTCCTGCGCCGCCGTGCCGAAGGCCACGCCGCCCTCGTCGAGCGCGTGCGACCAGGTGTAGTTGACGTTCAGCGTCAGGCCGCGGCTGAAGCGCCGCCGCAGGCTCGTTTGCAAGGCGTTGTAGCTGGAGATCAGGTCCACGCGCGTGAAGTTGATGTTGCCGAACTGCGGATACGGCCGGCGGCTCGTGCCCGGGATCAGCCGGTTCAGGTTCCGGCCCCCGAGCAAGTTGATGCCCCGGTTGCCGATATAGCCCACCTGCAAAACCGTCGAGCCGCCGAGCGGTTGCTGGACGTTGAGATTCCACTGCACCGTGTGGGCCGTGCGCCAGTCCTTCGGCAGCCCGGTCAGCGTCGTGACGGCGGCGAAGCTGCGGATCTCGGGAAACGGAAAGCCCACCAAGTCCGGCACCTGCTGCCGCGTGATCGAACTCGTCTGCTGGAAGATGTTCTGCGGCAGGTTCTGAGCGATGGCGGCGTTCAGCGTTCCATAAAAGACATTGAAGCCGGCGCGAATCACCGTGCCGCTCGCCCCGAACGGAGCGAAGGCGATCCCCAGCCGCGGCGCAAAATTCGTCTTCGGCGCCTCGAGCACCTTGCTGCCGACCGGATCGAGCGTTCCCTTTACGGGATCGAAGTTGGCGATCGTCCCGCTCGCCTCCGTCGGAGCCGTGTCGTACTGGTAGCGCAGCCCGGCGTTGACCGTCAGTTTCCGCGTCAACTGCATGTCGTCCTGGATGAAGAAGTTCCAGTACGTGTTCCGCAGGCCGCGGCGCGGCTGGCCGAGCGTGCCCACTGAGAACGGGCTGTTGCGCGCAAAGTCGTCCAGCGTCTGATAGGTCACCGTGCGCTGAAAGTTCAGCGCCTTGTTGTCCTGGTTGCGGATGATCTGCGTGCCGAACTTGATCTGATGGCCGCCCTTCACCCAGGTCACCGTATAGAGCCAGGTGAAGGAGTTGATGGCCAACAGCAGGTCGAACAGCGCCGGCCCGACGCCGGCCGAACCGCTGCCCAGCGACGTGATCGGGAAGCTGCGAAGCTCCTCGGTCGGCGCCGAACGCGGATCGATGTGCACGCGGTTGAAGCCGAAACCGGCTTCGTTGAGCAGGGTCGGCGAGAAGACGCGCGTGTAGGTTAGCTTGGCCAACTGAAGCCGGCCGGGCGCGGTCTGGATCTGATCCCGGGCCACGCCGAAAAAGGTCTCCGTCAACGATTCGTTGATGTTGTAGCGGACGGCGAAAGAGTCTTTGTCGGAGGCGCGGTAGTCGATCTTGACGGCGCCGGTGTCCTCGGTCAAACGGTTAGATACGTTCCGCACGTAGCGCCCGAGGCGCGGATCGGCGGCCGAGATCTCGGCGTTCGGCAGCGGGAGCATGTCCACCACGGGGCGAACGGCGGGCGCCACCGTTTGCCGGAACTCCGCCGTGGGGACGAAAACGTTTTGCGTGATGCCCAGACGCTGGCGCACGCCTTCATAGTTTGTGAAGAAGAACAGGCGGTCGCGCACGATGGGGCCGCCGACCGACCCGCCGAACTGATTCAACCGGAACGGCGGCTTCAAACCGCGGTTGAAGTAGTTCCGCGTGTCCAGCTTCTCGTTGCGGAAGTATTCGAAGATGCTGCCGTGCAGCTCGTTGGTTCCCGACTTGGTGATCAGGTTGACCACGCCGCCCAAGGCCTGGCCGAACTCGGCCGAGAAGGAGCTGGCGTAGACGCGAAACTCCTGCACCGCGTCGACGCTGGCGCGCGTGATGCGCCCGCGGCTCGAGCCGTACGTGTTGTCCAGGATGTCGAAATCCACGCGGCTGGCATCGGAGCCGTCCAGCAGGAAGCGCACGCCGCCCTCGCTGCGGAACGTGCTGGCGCCGTTGACGCTCTGTTGCGTGGCGCCGGCGCGCAGCGAGGCGCCCGGAATCACTTCCAGAAGCTGCGTCAGGTTGCGCCCGTTGAGCGGCAGGTTCTCGATCTGGCGCGTTTCGACCACCCCTCCCAGCGTCGTCGAGGCCGTCTCGACCAGGGGCGTCTGGCCGGTGACCGTGATCTGCTCGGTGATCACGCCCGGCTCGAGCGTGACGCTGATGCGCGCCCGGTCGGAGACGCGCAGCCGGATGTCCTCGAGCACCTTGCTCCGGAACCCCTGGGCCGTGACGGTGACCCGGTAGCGGCCCACCGGCAGCACCGGCGCGATGAAGTTGCCCACGCCGTCGGTGGTCACCTTCCAACTGGCGCCCGTGCCCTTGTTCTCCACCAAGACCTCGGCGCCGGGGATAGCGGCACCGCTCGAATCGAGCACCGTGCCGAGCAAACTGGCCGTGTCGAGCTGCGCCCAGCCGGCCAGGGCCCCTGAATGCAACACAATCGCAAGTCGCGTCCAGCGAAGCATCGCATTCCCTCCTCGGCCCTATCATATTACAAGCATGAGAAAGTTTTGCATCTATTGGACTGTCGCTGCGGCCGCCCTGGCGGCCGAGGCTCCCGACGGGATGCGCGCGGCCTGGGCGATCCGGGAGGCCACCGACGAGGTGCTCAAGCTGGCAGTGCAGCTCGGCGTGCGCGACATCGTGCTCTACGGCGGCCCCGGAGCCC
>JBBIMZ010000218.1:0-6570 GCA_037444135.1 Solibacteraceae bacterium | reverse complement strand
ATTCCCTCGACGCCTTTCTCACCCGCATGTGGTCGGTCACGATGATCGGCGCGCCGAAGAAAGCCGCCGCGCTCGCCATCGAGGAGCTCGAAAAGGACGCCCGCGGCTGGTATGCCGGTGCGGTCGGGATGATCTCCCTCAACGGCGACGTCAATACCGGGATCCTGATCCGCACCGTGCACCTCGAAAACGGCATCGCCGAATACCCCGTCGGCGCCACGCTGCTCTACGACTCGATCCCGGAAAACGAAGAGCGCGAAACGCGGATGAAAGCCACAGCCTTCTTCCGGGCCATCCGCAATGAAGCGGCCATGCCCGCCCCTCCTGCGCCTGAGCGGCCGCGGCCCGGCCGCGGCGTCCGCCTGCTGCTCGTCGACAACGAGGACTGTTTCATCCATACGCTGGCTAACTACGTGCGCCAGACCGGCGCTCAGGTGATGACGTACCGCGCCGGCTTCCCGCTCGCCCTACTCGAACAGCTCGATCCGGACCTGATCCTGATCTCGCCGGGACCGGGACGCCCGCGGGATTTCGGCGTTCCGGACGTCGTCCTGGCCGCCGCCCGGCTCGGCCTGCCGGTTTTCGGCGTCTGCCTCGGCTTGCAGGGCATCGTCGAGGCTTACGGCGGCGAGCTCGGCGTGCTCGACTATCCGATGCACGGCAAACCGTCGCGCGTGCGCCATCGCGGCGCCGGCGTCTTCGAAGGCCTCCCCCATGAGTTCAAGGTCGGCCGCTACCACTCACTGTACGCCCGGCGCGAGACCTTCCCCGAGTGCCTCGAGATCACCGCCGAGTCCGACGACGGCGTCATCATGGGCGTGCGCCACCGCGAGCTGCCCATCGAAGCCGTCCAGTTTCACCCCGAGTCGATCCTCACGCTCGAACACGACTGCGGGCTCCGCCTGATCGAGAACGTCGTCCGCCTCTACGGCCGCACGCGCAGGCGCGTCACGGTGTAGCGTTCGAGCTTCTCGCGGTCCACTCGCCAGCCCGCACCCGGCCCGGGCGGCAGGTGCAGATAACCCTCCCGATCGACCGCAATGAGCGGGGCGACGATGTCGTCGCAGAACCAGCGGAGCGAGGATTCGATGTCGGTGGGATAGCGGAAGCCTGGCAGCGTGGCCAGGTGGAGCGCCTGCGCCGAAGCGATGCCGAGCTCGGGCATGGTCCCCATCCAGCAGGCCATGCCGGCCCGCTCGGCCCGCTCGTACATCGCGCGTGCCGGCGCCAGCCCGCCCACCCGCTGGACCTTGATGTTCAGGATCCGCGCCGCGCCCAGCCGCAAGATCTCTTCGAGCGCCGCCGGCGACTCGGCCGACTCGTCTACGCACACCGGCGTCCGGACGCTCCGTTGGAGTTCGGCCAGCTCCTCCAGCGCGCCTTTGGCCAGCGGCTGCTCGAACATCAGCAGCCCGAACCGGTCGAGCTCCTTAAAGACCTTTACGTCGGCGAGCGTGTAGGAGGCGTTGGCGTCCACCATGAGGGGGAAGTCCCCGATGGCCTCGCGGACGGCTCGCACGGGCTCGATGTCCCAGCCGGGCTGGATCTTGATCTTCACGCGCCGGTAGCCCTCGCCGACGAACCGCTCGACGCGCTCGAGGAGCTCCTCGATCGTGTCGTAAAGGCCGATGGCCACGCCGGAGGCGATCGGTCTGTCAGCCGCGCCGAGAACCTGCCAGAGCGGCTTGCCCTGCTCCTGGCAAATCAGATCCCAGCAGGCGCCCTCCAGGCCGGCTCGGGCGAACGGATCCGGTGAAACCTCCGCAATCTGCGCCGCGATCCGTTCCGGGCGCTCCGTGCTGTGCTCGAGCCAGAACGGAATCAGCCGCTCGGCCAGTTCCTGCCAGCTCGAGTCGGGCGTCTCGGGCGAGTAGAAGGTGCCCGGCATCGGCGATGCCTCGCCGAACCCGGCATGCCCGTCGCGCTCGAGTTGAACGACGATGCTTTCCTTGAGCTGGACCGAGCCGCTGGAGATCCGGAACGGCTCATGCAGCGGAATCGCGACGCGGCGCAGTTCGGCGGCGGGCATACCTTTCGAGCCTACCTCACCGCGGTTGCGCTCGGCGCCTACCCGCTGCTGAGCCCCTGGCTCTGCCAGAAACCGGCTGCCGCCTCCCAGGAGGCCCCGCCGTCGGTGCTGGTGGCGACCACGTGAGGGCCGAATGCCCAGAGCCGGCCCTTTTGCAGGACGACGGCGACCAGCGTCTCCGGAACGCTCAGCGCCAGCGGCCGCCAGGACCGCCCGCCGTCGTAGCTTGCCAGCAGCCGCTCGCCGGCGATGTAACCCGTCCCGTCCGGCGCAAAGCAAATCGAGCTCAGCCAGCCCGGCTCCGGCGACTCCAGCCGTGTCCAGGTCCGGCCGCCGTCGGTGGTGTGCAGGATCAAGCCCGGCACGCCGGCCACCCACCCCTCGCCGGCGTCGCGAAAGTAAACCGCGGTGAGCACGTGGTGGAGCCCTTCGACCGAGGCCGCCTCCCAGAACTCTCCCCCGTCGGCCGTCCGCAGGATCGAGCCGTTCCAACCGACCGCCCAGCCGTGCCATTCGTCAATGAAAAAGATGCTTTCCAGATTGTTGCGCGTGAAGGTCCGCCCGAGGCGCCAGGTCCGGCCCCGGTCGGGCGAGTGGAGGATGACGCCGTCGTTGCCGGCAACCCAGACCTTGTCGCCGCGCAAGGCCGCGGCGTTCAGGTGGCTGCGGACGCCGCTGTCGATCTGCCGCCAGCTGCGCCCGCCGTCTTCGGTGACCAGCAGCAGGCCGCCGGCCCCGGCCACGACGGCGTAGTCGGCACTGCCGAGGGCGATGGCGCGGGCGCGAACCCGCCCCGCATCGAGCGCGGTCCAGCTCGCGCCCGCGTCGTCGGTCCTAAAGATGCGGCCGTTTTCGCAGAGGACCCACGTGACCTCGTCGCCGAACACGGCGGCGTCGCGGATCCAGCACGCTTCAGGGCGCTCCTGGGCGATCGCCGGCGAGGCGGCCGCCGCCAGCGACAGCGTCATCCGGCAGAGCAGCCCGCCGGAAATCTTCATGCCGGCTCACCTCCCGTCGATGACGATGAAGTGGGTTCGGCCGCCCCGGTTGACCAGCAGCAGGACCGGTTGGTCGCCGGCGCGGCGGACGGCCCGCTCGAAAGAAGCCACATTCGTCACCGCTTCCCGGTTGACTTCCTGGATGACGTCGCCGCGCTGCAAGCCGGCTTCGGCGGCCCGGCTGTAAGGACGTACCTGCGTCACGACGACTCCGAAGGCGTCCCGCGGCAGACCTAATTGCCGGGCCAGTTGCGGCGTCAGCTCGTCGACTTCGACGCCTTCGAGCGGTCCGCCCCCGCCCGGCCCGCGGCGGGCGGCGCGCTCCAGCTCGTCCGGCCGCTCGCCCAGCGTGACGGGAACGGTGATCGTCTTGCCGTCGCGGATCACCTTCAGGTCGACCTTTTTGCCGGGACCGGCGCGCGCGATGGCCAACTGGAGCTGCCGGCTATCCTCGATCTTCTCGTTGTCGACGGCGATGATGACGTCACCTTTCTGCAAGCCGGCGCGGGAGGCCGGGCTGCCGCTCTCGACGTCGCCGACGATCGCCCCGGCGGGCTCGGGCAGCTTCAGAACTTTCGCCATGGCGGCCGTCACGGGCTGGATGGAGACGCCGAGCCAGCCGCGCACGACGCGCCCTTTCTCGATGATCTGCTGCATCACCTCCCGGGCCATGTTCGACGGCACGGCGAAGCCGATGCCCTCGTTGCCGCCGCTACCCGACAGGATCGCCGTATTGATGCCGATCACTTCGCCGCGCACGTTCACCAGCGGCCCGCCCGAATTGCCGCGGTTGATGGCGGCGTCGGTCTGAATGAAATCCTCGAGCGCCTCGATGTTCAGCCCGCCGCGGCCCGTGGCGCTTACGATGCCCATCGTCACCGTCTGGCCGAGGCCGAACGGATTGCCCATGGCAAGCACGATGTCGCCGACGCCCACCGTCGAGGAATCGCCCAACTTCAGGTAGGGCAGTTTCTCCGCCTTCTCTTTGAGCTTGAGAACTGCAATATCGGTCCGAGGATCGGATCCGACGATCTCAGCCTTGAGCTCGCGCCGGTCGAGCAGCGAGATGACGATCTCGGACGCCTCCCGGACCACGTGATCGTTGGTCAGGATATAGCCGTCGGGGCTGACGATCACGCCGGAGCCGAGCGAACGCTCCCGGCGCTCGCGCGGAATGTCGAAGTCCCAGCCGAAGCCGAAGAAGTCCCGGAAAAACGGATCGACGAAGAAAGGCGGCCGCTCCCGCTCCGTGCGCACGACTCGCGTGCTGGAGATGTTCACGACGGCGGGAAGCGTCTTTTCCACCACCGGCCGGAAACCTTGCGCCAGCGCGGCCGCATTGACGAGCGGCTCGCTTTTGGGCGCCTCGAACGCCGCGTTAAGGCCGGAGCCGCCCCGGGCCGCCAGGGCCGTCTTCGCGGTCGCCAGCCAGCCGGCCACTCCTCCCAGCACGAGCGTGCCGACCAGGGCCAAAGCCGCTACCGAACGGCGAATCTCAATGTGTCGGTCAGTCATACGAAGTTCCTCCTGATTGGACGCGTGGCGCGACGGTTCAGATCGCGCCCACATGCGGATTGCTCAGCAGTTCGGATGCCCGGCAGTTCCTGAAACGTCATCAAGAGTGCCTGAGATGCAGTTGGATCGGATCCGGATAGATGGCGCTATCCGGTTGTTAGGACGCCGCTTAGGGCGATTCGGTTTCAAGCGGCGCCGGCCCGCTCGGCCAGAGCCCTGGGGGGACCGGCACGGCCGCTTCCGCCTGCCGAGCCCCCGAAGTCTCATTAGAAGTACAGCTTCAGGCCCATCTGGAAGATTCGCATCGGCAGGCGAAGGCTCCGGATTTCCCCGACGCGCGGCGCGTCGGGGAGAACGGCGTCGAGCGAGACCCAGAGACCGCTGCGGTTGGGCGCGCCGAATTGCGGCGTATTGAAGGCGTTGAAGGCCTCGGCGCGGAACTGGAGCCGGCCCTGCTCGCCCAACTGCGGGATGCGCCAGTTCTTGCCGAGCGACAGGTCGAAGACTTTGGCGCCGGGCGAGACCATGGCGTCCGGCGCGGCGTTGCCGTAGTGGCACAGGTCGAGCCGCCCGGGGATGTTGCAATCGGTGCGCATGAACGCCGCCGGGTCGAACCAGAGCTGGCGCGTCGCGTTCTCAAAGAGGCGTCCGTCCTTGATCCGGTCCGGATAGGTGTTGAAGCCGGTGTTCAGGTTCCCACCGAAGACGGTGAACGGAAAGCCGGTGCGCAGCGTGACGATGCCCGAGGTCTGCCAGCCCCCCAAGACCGCGTAGGTGAATCCTTTGGCGTTGCGGAAGGCCGGGATGTCGTAGACGTAGTTGAGCACGGCGTTGTGGGTGACGTCGAAACCGTAGCGCTGCCGGTCGCAGCGGCGGCACCGCGGATTCTGATAGAGCGAGTTGACGTCGCCGGAGGGGTCGTTGCGCCCGTAGCCTTCGCCGCGCGCCTTGCTGTATGTGTAGGCCAAGCCCAGCGTCAATCCGTAGCTGTACCGCTTCTCGACGCTGAGCTGAAGGCCATGATAGCTCCCGTTGGCGAAGCTGTCCAGGTAGCGGATGTTGCCGAGCAGGCGCGCCTGGTTGCCTTCGCCCTGGCTGACGTAGGCCTGGAAAGGCCGGCGGCGGTTGATGTCGGTGTCGGGCGCCGGCTCGGGGGCGTTGAAGTTCGAGACCGTGTTGTCGAGGTGGCTGGTCTTGCTGCCCACGTAGGCGACCGTGACGAATGTGTTCAGCGGCAGCTCGCGCTGGATATCGAAACTCCACTGCCAGGCGGTGCTCGAGCGGTTGTCGGGAGTGAACAGGAGGACGTTCGTCCGCGCCGCGGCCGTACCTTGTCCGGGGAAGGGGTTGTCGAGCGTCAGGATCTGGCTGCCGGGCCGGAATCTGCGGGTCTGGATGTTATAGGTCTGTCCCTCATATTCGTAACGCAGCACCTGCGCCGTGTCCGTGATCTGATTGAAGCCGAAGGTCCCGGAAAACGGCGGCTGAAGGTTCAAAATCGACATGTTATTCATCTGCTGCGCGTTGACATACCAGCCGCCGCCGGTGCGGATCACCCACTTATCGGTCACGCGGTAGGCGATTCCCACGCGCGGCATAAAGTAGCGGTTGTCGGTCCGGTAAAAGTCGAAATTGTCGCCCGGAGCGGGAACCATCGTGGGTAGCATCCGGCCGTCGGCCGCCTGGGTGAGAAGGTCCAGGCGCAGCGAGCGCCAGGTCCGCAGGGCATCATGCGGAACCTGAAAGAAGTCCCACCGCACTCCAAGGTTGGCAGTAAGCTTGCGGGTGACTTTCCATTCGTCCTGGAAATAAGCGCCCCAGCGGTTCTGGCGCGGCGACTGTAAAGTGAGGCCCTCGGCAGTCGTCGAGGTGCTCGGGTAACCCATCAACCAGCCCGCCAGGCTATAGCCTCCTTCGCAACAGCCGAGGCTGCCGAGCGGCACATTGGCGGCGGCGCGGTCGAGCCCGTAGCGCAAATACTCCATGCCCGTCTTCAGACTGTGCGAGCCTTTCATCACCGAAAAGTTG
>JBBIMZ010000217.1:0-6575 GCA_037444135.1 Solibacteraceae bacterium | reverse complement strand
TCTCGCGCACGCCCCGCTGGAGCAATCCCTTCACTTCGGCGATGACCGATTCGACGCGGCGGCTGCGGAAGCGCCCGCGAAACTGCGGGATCACGCAGAAGCTGCACGGATGGTCGCAGCCTTCGGCGATCTTGACGTAGGCGTAGTGGGGCGGCGTGGCCAGCACGCGCGGCATGGCCTCGTGATAGAGGAACGGTTCCGGCGCCGCAGCGGGCGCTTCGAGCCCTTCACAAGCTGCGGCGATCGCCGCCACTTCATTGGTGCCGACGAGCGCATCCACCTCCGGCAACTGCCGGCGGATTTCGTCCCGATACCGCTCCACCAGACAGCCGGCGACGACCAGGCGCCTGGCCCGGCCGCTTTTCTTGTACCGGGCCATCTCGAGGATCGTGTCCACCGATTCCTGCTTGGCCGGATCGATGAAGCTGCACGTGTTGACGACGATCACGTCGGCCTGCTCGGGCCGGGCCGTCAGCTCGTGGCCGCGTTGGACGAGCTGGCCCATCATCACTTCGGTGTCCACGAGATTCTTGGGACAGCCGAGACTGACGAAACCGATCTTCAAGGCGGATACCTGGACTGGGCGTGTTCGCTAACTTTTCAGGATAGCATCCGCCCGGCGAGCAGGATCCTCACGTCCATGACGTTCGTGTTCGTCGGGCCGGTCTTCACGAGGTCGCCGAGGGCGTCGAAGAAACGGTAGGAGTCGTTCCGGTCCAGGTACCGGCGCGCCTCCAGGCCGGCCTGCCGCGCCCGCGCCAGCGTCCTACCGTCGGCGATGGCGCCGGCGGCGTCGGTGGGGCCGTCCGTGCCGTCGGTGCCGCCGCTGAAGACGGCTACGCCCTCGTAACCGTCCAGGTCGATCGCCGCGGCCAGGACGAACTCCTGGTTCCGCCCTCCGAGGCCGCCGCCGCGCAGCGTCACCGTCGTTTCTCCGCCGGAGATCACGCAGGCGGGCGGCCGCAGCGGGCGTCGCGAGGCCCGGATCTCCTTGAGGACGGCGGCATGAACGCGCGCGACCTCCCGCGTCTCGCCCTCGACGAACGTCGACAGCACCATCGTGCGGTAGCCGAGCTCGCGCGCTCTGGCCGCCGCGGCATCCACGGCCAGCAGGTTCGAGCCCACCACCAGATTCTGCGTCCGGGAGAATTCCGGAGCGCCGGGCTTGGGCGTCTCCTCGATGGCGCCGGCGGCGCCCTGCTCGATGCGCGCCCGGACGGCTGCCGGCAAGCGGTCCCAGATGCCGTATCGTTCGAGCAAGGCTTTCGCCTGGGCGAAGGTCGAGCTGTCCGGGGCCG
This sequence comes from Solibacteraceae bacterium, assembly GCA_037444135.1. Classification (GTDB taxonomy): domain Bacteria; phylum Acidobacteriota; class Terriglobia; order Bryobacterales; family Bryobacteraceae; genus CALKXJ01. Next base: position 5,277 of record JBBIMZ010000217.1, on the reverse strand, counting down.
TAGGGCCCGAACCGATCACGTCCAGATCGTCGCCGATGACGTCGGAGAGCAACAGGGATACGATCGTGGCCGGCTGCGCCAGGCGCGCCAGCTGGCCTCCCTTGATCCGCGACAGGTGCTTGCGCACGGCGTTGATCTCGTGGATGGAGGCGCCGCAGGCCAGCAGCAGGCGGGTGGTCTCCTGCTTCTCTTCGAGCGTGATCGGGTCGGCCGGCAGCGGCATCAAGGCCGACGCCCCGCCGGAGATGACGCAGAAGATCAGATCGTCTGCGCCGGCGCCGGCGGCGATCTCGGCGATCCGGCGCGCTCCCTCGACGCCGGCGGCGTCGGGCACCGGATGGCCGCACTCGTTGAGCTCGATGCGGCGCAGCGGAGCGACGTGTCCGTATTTGACGTTCACCAGCCCGCCGGCGATCCGCCGGCCCAGCACTCGTTCGAGCGCTCGGGCCATGGCCGCGCTCGCTTTTCCCGCCCCGATCACGAGCACGCGCCGGTAGGCCTGCAAAGGGTAGCGCCTCCGGCCCACCAGCAACGCATCGCCCGCGACGCGCACATTGCGAAGAACCGCTTCGACGGGATCGGCGGCGCGCAACGCCGCGCGGAAGATCTGGAGAGCGTGCCGGCGCAGGATGGTTTCCATAGCTGTCAGAACACTGGGAGGCTCAGAATCCGCCGGACCACTTCGACGGGGTCGTCCTCTTCAGCCACCCTCACGCGAAAGTCGGCCTGGCGGTAAGCCGGAAGCCGGGCCTCGTAGAGGGCCTTGAAGCGCTCCTGATCGCGCGCCAAGGGGCGCTGCGTATCCCCGGCGATCCGCTTCATCAGGATCTCGAGGGGGCAGTCGAGCCAGATCGAGACGCCGTTCGATGAAACCAGCCGGAAGTTCTCCGGGCGCGCAAAAGCTCCGCCGCCGAGCGCCACCACCGTCGGATCGCCCCGCTCGATCCGGTGCACGCGATCCGCGATAACTTCCGACTCCAGGCGACGGAACTCCGCCTCGCCCTGAAGCTCGAAGATCTCGCTGATCGGCAGCCGGGCCCGCCGCTCGATATCCTCGTCGATGTCGACGAACCGCCACCCCAGCGAATCGGCCAGCAGCCGGCCGACGGTCGTCTTGCCGCACGCCATAAAGCCCACCAGATAGATCCCGGGCGTGCGCTTCAGCTTCAGGATCATCGTTCCTACCCCACACTACGATAGACGCGCGCCAGCTGCCAGTCCAGCAATGCGGGGGCGAGGCGGGCGATCCCGGCCAGCAGCCACCCGGCGGCCGGGATCACCACCGTGCGCTTGCGCTTCTCGACGGCGCGTACGATCGCTTCGGCGCACTCTTCGGCCGTGATCGAGAACAGGCGCGAGCGCTCGACGGCGGCCGACGGGCGCCCCTGGAGCGCATGCTCCGGAAAGTGCGTCGTCACGTAGCCGGGACAGACGGCGATTGTGTGGATCCCCCTGGCCTTCAGCTCGATCCGCAAACCGTCGGTCAGCGCGTTCAGGGCGAATTTCGAGGCCGAATACAGGGTCAACCAGGGCAGCGTCACCTTCCCGGCGATGGAGCTGACATTGACGATCACGCCGCCCTGCCGCTCCAGGTGGGGTACGGCGAGCTGCACGAGCTCGAGAGGAACGAAGAAGTTCAACTCCCACATACGCCGCACCAAGGGCATCGAGGCGGCGGCGGTGGGCGCGTACAGGCCCACGCCGGCATTGTTGACCAACACGTCCAGGGCGCCGAAACGCTCGAGGGTCGCCTGGATTGCGCGGCGGCGCACCTCCGGATCGGTAAGGTCCCCCGCGACGATGACCGCTTGGGGGCCGCCCACCTGGCGGAGCTTCTCTTCGTTGCGCGCCACCAACGCCAGCCGGGCGCCCCGGCGCCGGAACGCGGCGGCGCAAGCGGCGCCGATGCCCTCCGAGCCTCCCGTAATCAACACGCTTTTGCCGCGCAGGGTCATGGAATGTCTGGGGGATAATGGTAACATGGCGACCGAGTTGTTGCCGCTGTTCCCGCTGGGCGTCGTGCTGTTTCCGCGGACGCATCTGCCGTTGCATATCTTCGAGGAGCGCTACAAGCAGATGATCAACGAGTGCGTCGACCAGCGCTCGGAATTCGGCGTCGTACTGGCTGCCGAAAACGGCGTCGTCCGCACCGGCTGCACGGCGGTCGTCGAGAGGGTGACCAAGCGTTATCCCGACGGCCGCATGGATATTCTTGTCGTCGGCGTCCGCCGGTTCGAAATCGAAAGCCTCGACACGGACAAGCCGTACCTGCGCGGGCGGGTCACGTTCTTCAACGACGAAGAAAGCGAAGCGGTTTCGGAACGGCTCAAGGAGCTGGCCGTGGCCGGCTACCGCGCCGTGGCCGAGCTGGAAAGCGACGAGCCCGTATTCGTGCCCGAGTGGAACGATCCGCAGCTCAGTTTCCAACTGGCCCAGGCGGTCCAGGACCTCGAGTTCCGCCAGAACCTGTTGCTGGTTCGGTCCGAGGCAGAGCGGCTCCGCCGGCTGATCGAGTTCTTCCCCATCGAGGCGGCGCGCCAGCGGCACGCCGCGCACGTCAAAGACGTAGCGCCCCGGAACGGCCGAGGCTGGCATCCGTCACAGAACTGATCCGCGGTGCGCCAGTACCTGCTGATCGACGCCGATGACACCCTCTGGGAGAACAACATTTACTTCGAACAGGCCTTCGCCGAATTCGTCGACTTTCTGGACCACTCCACGCTGAGCGCCGCGCAGATCCGGGCCATCCTCGACGAGATCGAACTGGCCAATATCCGCGTCCACGGCTACGGCACGGAGAACTTCGGCCGGAACATGACGGAATGCTATTTGCGCCTGGCGGAGCGGCAGATCCGGGAAGAGGATCTGGACCGCGTAATGGCGATCGCCTGGCGCATCCTGGACCAACCCGTCCAGCTCATCGACGGGGTGGTGGAGACGCTGGCCTACCTGGCGGGCCGCCACGACCTGACGCTGTTCACCAAAGGACACCCGGAAGAGCAGAAGCTGAAAATCGACCGTTCGGGCCTCGGCGTCTATTTCGGCCACACGGCGATCGTCAAGGAAAAGGACGTGGCCTCCTACCGGCGGCTGGTCGAGGAGCGCGGCCTGGATCCGGCCCGAACCTGGATGATCGGGAATTCGCCGAAATCGGACATCCGTCCCGCCCTCGAAGCCGGTCTGCGGGCTGTCTATGTCCCGCACCCGCGCACCTGGCATTTGGAGCGGGAAGACCTCCCGGAGGCGCCCGGACGGCTCCTGCGCGCGAGCCGGTTTCGAGACCTGCGGCTCTATTTTTGAGCCGGCGCGATTGTTAGAATGAGGGACGGATCGGGGCGATTCTTATGAGAGACGAAGCGATGTCCATCTCTCAGGGCCACCCGCTGCGCCAACTCTTCAACAGCCTGGTCCGGCGCCGGCTCTACGGCGACGCGCAGCTTCGCGACGCCGAGATCGCCGCTTACGTCTCGAACCTGCTGGTGGAGTTCACCCACGCGAGCAACCTGTATAAGATTCGCAACGCACGGGGCAAGCGGCTGGAAGACGTCGGCGAAATGCTGCTCGCTTCCAACCCCTTGTTTGAGGGGCGCTCGTTCGACTACGAGCGTGCGGTGCGCAAGCACATCGGCGACTACACGCTGTTTCTGGCCGGGCTCTTCCCCGAGTACGTCGCCTCGCTGCCCCGGCGCAGCCTGCGTCTGGACGCCTTTATCGATTACGTCAAGGCGGGCAAGGAATCCTACCACATCGTTTCGACGTTCGATCTGTTCGAGTACAAGCGCGAGGCGCCGCTGTTCCGGAAGCTGTCGGATTCTTTCGAGCTGTGCGTCTTCGGCCTGAACCTGGTGAAGCAGGATTTGGAGGAGTTCCAGCGCAGCTACTACCAAGGACTCCGGGCCATCCTGAGTTGAGGCGGGAGAGCTTGCCGACCGCCGCGCGGCCTGTGCTCTCACGGACCCTCGAACGTGCGCTCCCGGACGGCAGCGGGCGGGCTCGGCAGTTCCTGCTCGCCGAACCCCGCCTCGCCGTAGATCTCGCCCCGCGGATTGAAGACCAGCCAGGCGAACGCGAAGTAGACCCCGTGGCTCACCCCAGTCAGCCGCTTGCCGGCGAGAGGCCCGTCAATGGCCTGCCCCAGGATGTTCCAGACGCTGCCCGTCTGGCGGTCCACAATCCGGCCCTCCTTGCGCCCGAAGCTCAGGCGACGGCCCTCGAGTTCGGTGCAAAACACTCCGACGGCGCCGACATCGCGGGAATTGGCGATTCGCTCGTGGTCGAGCACGCTGACAACGCCTTGCTCGAAGAAGATGACAAAGCGGCGACCCCGGATGCGGTCTTCGAACACGCCGCGGCGCCGGAGCATGCTGAAGGGATAGCCCCTGCTTGCTCCGTCCACTTCCACGGCGACGATCCTTTCGAGAGGCGCCAAGCGGGTCGGCCTTCGACCGCCCACGGGCGCGAACAGCCTGTTGCCGAACTCATAACCTGTGTACGGATTTCGGCCATAGGCCCGTTCATGCCCGGTCTCGCGACTGAGCACCTTAGCTTCGGGAAAACTGCGAGCGAACGTCTCGAACGCGATCGTCTGGCTGGGGACCATCCGAAGCTTGCGGCCCGTCAGCGTGCCGACGATGGCCTCGCCGCCGATCTGCTGCCACAGCGATTCGGTCTGCCGGTCGTACATGACCATATCGCTGTTGCGCAGCATCCCGGAGACGCCGAAATCGTAGACTTGGCCGTCGACGCGCCGGTCGAAGACGATGCCGCTGTTGCAAAGCGGGCAATAGCTGACAAGGATGGGAAGCTCGCCGATCTGATCGTTCACCAGCTCGTGCCAGATCAGAATTTGCAGCGGATACGCGCGAACCTCGCCCCGATGTTCGACGACCATGACCGGTTCCTTCGGGCTTAACCGCGCCGCCGCCTGCGGGGCTGTCACGAACTTCGGGCGGTCGATCGCCGGAATGCCGTCCTTCGGCGGCCCGCCGCTGCTCAACTGCGCAAGGTCAATCGACTTCCGGGAAACGTCCGTGCGCCAGTGACCGGCGCTGAATTGAGCCGCCAGCGGAGCGGCCGCCAGAATCAGCCAAAGACCGGCAAGTCTCCCCAAGAGCCCCCGATCTGGCGTTCGCAGGCTGCCGCCCGCGGGTTACGGTCGCCTTGTTCGGAACGAGTCCGGCGCTCTCGCGCACCGGCCGGCAGCACGATGGCTCCAGGCTTTGCGGGCTGGCGTTGGAAGGCAGGACAACTTGGGTGGTTGCGGGGGGTGGATTTGAA
>JBBIMZ010000216.1:0-6592 GCA_037444135.1 Solibacteraceae bacterium | reverse complement strand
GAGCTGGAGGCGGCGCTGCAGGCGCTCGGCCTCGCTGGCCGCCTCGAGGGCTCGTGCGAAGCGGTCCTGCTCGCCGATGCGTAACAGCAGGCGCGCCAGCGGCTCGAAACGCACCGTGCGAAAGCCTCGGCGCAGCGCATGCCGCTCAAGAGCGGTGAACGGCACATGGGCGGTGATGTCCTGCTCGCCGGGACGGGCGAGCACTTCGCCGGTGGCGGCGTGCCGCCGGTAGCTCATGAGCGTGCCTTCCGGAAACCGCGCGAGTTCCCGTGCGGTGTAGCCGTAGTCGATCACGAGCAGGTAGCCTTGCACGAGCCGCGCGGCGATGCGGTCGATCCACTCGAAGGCGTCCGGCGCGATCTCCAGCCAGGAGCCTTCCGCCGCCTCTGCGGCCGAACTTTCGAGCAGCGCCGCCAGCTCCGGGGCGAGCGGTCCGCCTTCCACCCACACGAAGCCCTCTCCGGAGACCCCGACCAGCATTTCGCGCAAGGCACCGCCGTGTTTGACGGCCACGTGCACGGGCAGCGCGTCGAAGAATTCATTCGCCAGCACGAGGCCGCGAATGCGCTCGGGCAGCGGCTCGCCGAACTCGACCGGCGTATAGCCGAACCGGGAGAGGAACTCGCCCATTTCGCCGCGGCCGGCGCCGAGCTCGACGACCCGGAAATCCTCGGGCGCGCCGAGCTGCCGCGCCAGCGACTCGGCCAGCGATGCGATGAGGATGCCGAAGACCGGCTGGATCTGCTCGGCCGTGTAGTAGTCGCCGCGCCGGCCGAAGGGATCGCGCCCGCGGCGGTAGTAGCCGTGCTCGGCGTGATAGAGCGCCACTTGCATGAAGCGGGCAAAGGAGACGGGCCCGGTGCGGGTGATCTCGCTGCAGAGCAGGGCGCCGGCGGGCGTCATCAGGTCCGGGTCTGGGGCGTGCGCACGAAAAGTTCGACCAGGTAATCGTGGAGGCAGTCGTACAGATAGCGCTGGAAGGTCCAGGGGAACTGTGGATGGTCGATGTCGCGGGGATGGACCGGCGCGTAGTAGGTGTGGACGTGCGGCCGGCTCTGCTTGAGCCGGATGACCAGCTCGACGCCGCCCGAGGCGGTCTCGCGCACCGCGAAGTCCACGACCGCATGTTCGTAGCGGCGCAGCTCGGCCTGCACTTTCTCGACGGGGCTCACCTGTCTGTCATTGTATGATGGTGGACCGCGACGCGATGAAGACGTTTCAGATTGCCGTCCTGCCGGGCGACGGCATCGGCCCGGAGGTGACCGCCGAGGGCGTCAAGGTGCTGCGCGCCGCCGAAGAGCGCCTCGACGGAGTGCGCTTCGAGCTCGAGGAGTTCTCCGCCGGCGCCGGCGAGTACCTCAGGAGCGGCGATCCGCTGCCGGCGGCCACGCTCGAGCGGCTCCGCGGCTTCGACGCGATCCTGCTCGGTGCGATGGGTCTGCCGAGCGTGCGCTGGCCGACGGGCACCGAGATGGCGCCCCAGCTCGATCTGCGCGAGCAACTGGATCTTTATGCCGGCCACCGGCCGGTCCGCCTCTATCATGAGCACGACACGCCGCTCAAGGGCTACGGCGCGGGCGAGATCGACTTCGTGATCGTGCGCGAAAGCACCGAGGGGCTGTTCTGGTCGCGGAAAAACCGCTTCGCGAAGGATGCGGCCGAGGTCACCGACACGCTGCGGATCAGCCGCCGCGCCGCCGAGCGCGTATGCCGCTACGCCTTTCGTTTGGCGCAAACGCGCCGGGGCTTGGTCACGCTGGTCGACAAGGCGAACGTGCTGCCCTCGATGGCGTTCTTTCGCAGCATCTTCGACGAAGTGGCGGCGGAGTTTCCCGAGGTTCGCACCGAGCGCGTCTACGTCGACGCCGCCAGTCTCTATCTGGTCCAGCGGCCGCACACCTTCGACGTGATCGTGACCGAGAACATGTTCGGCGACATCCTCTCGGATCTGGCGGCGGCGCTCGTCGGCGGCATGGGCATGGCGCCCTCGGGCGACATCGGCGAGCGCCACGCGGTCTTCCAGCCAGCGCACGGCTCGGCGCCGGACATCGCCGGGCAGGGGAAGGCGAACCCCGTCGCCACGATCCTCTCGGTGGCGATGATGCTCGAGTGGCTCCCGCATCCGGAGACGGCGCGGGGAGCGCAGCTCATCTACCGCGCCGTCGAGCGCTGTCTGGCCGATCCGCAGAACCGGACGCCGGACCTCGGCGGAACGATGACCACTGCGGCGCTGGGGGATCGGATTGCCGCCGAAGCGGCCGGCGGGCGATGATCAACACAGGAGGCGCGGAGCCGCAGCGATGGCGCACCCGGAAGTTATCCGCGTCCGGCTGAGTCCGGAGGATGCCGGCGCGATCACGCTGGCGCCGGTGGTGGCGCAGGACCTGCCGCTCCGGGAGCTGATCGAAATCGTCGTGCGCGTCGCCGGCAAGGACTGTGACCGGGTGCGGCGCATCCTCGAGGCGGGCACGCTGACGAGCGGCGCCACGCGCTATCGCTGGGCCGGCTGGCAGATCACGCGCGAGGAGGTCGAGCGGCTGCTGGCGCGGTTTCCGGATCCGGAGCCGGCGCGCGCCTTCGCGCCCGAGCTGTGCGTGGCGGCGGTCTTCGAAGATGCCGTCGGCCGGCGCCTGGAAGTTCCCCGCACGGTCGGCGCCCGGCGCCGCTTCCTGCGCCGCAGGGCGTTCTGGGACGCCTTGATCGAACTGGCCCGGACGCAACCGCTGCGCTACGTCGACTACTCGTATCAGCAGCAGGCCGACCGCTACCGCATGGAGGTCTCCGCCGAAACCGCGCTGGCGCTGCGCAGCGCCCTGCGCATGGTGCCGTTCCGGACGCTGGCCGACCGCCTGCGCCGGGCCTCGCTGCTGTGCGTGGACTTTTATGTGGCCCGCCGCCCGTAGCGGCGGGCGGCTGCTATATGATTGCTGTGGGGGTTCACCCATGATCGAGGTCGAGTCGGCACGCAAGCTCGAAGAGATGGAGGCTGCCGTTTGCCGGGCGGCGCAGAAGCACGGCGCGCACGTGCTTTCGGCGGTTCCGTTCGCCGTGCTGTTGAGCGGGGAGGCGCGGCGGGCGGCCCTGGACGCCATCACGTTCGCCATCTGCCACACGGACCTCTACGGGGCATTGCTCGCGGGCGATCTCCGTTTTGCCGCGTTTCTGCCCTGCCGCATCGCCGCCGTGCGCACCGCCGAGGGCGTGCTCCTCGAGGCGATGTCGCCGAAGCACTTCTGCGAATATCTCAACCGGCCGGACCTCGATTCTCTGGTGACGCCGCTCGAGGCCCTGCTGCGGGACATCATGGAGGAGGCCGCGCATGCGGCGGCCGCGCCGCCTCCAGCGGCTCGCGCCGCCGACGCGCAGCTCGGCGCTCACGAGGAGCAGATGAGCATGCGCGCCCCGATTCCTCAGCGGATCGACCGTCACGGAACCAAGGTCGAGGAACTGGCCGGGACCGGAAAGATCGACGCGCCCGGCGGATGAGCCGCGACGGGGCCGGAAAGGCGGACCATGCTGCCGGATTACATCCGAAAGGCGCGCCCGAATCCGCCGGCGAACCGGGCGCCGTGGTACAAGAACACCGCGCCGAGCTACGCGGGGATTTTTCTGTGGGTGGCCTTCTATCAGGCCATCGCCGAGGGCACGCTCGAGCGCGGCGGGCCGTGGGTGTCGCTGGCGGCGCTGGTCGTAGCCGGGCTGGCCAGCTTCGCGCTCTACTATTACGTGCCGGCGATGCTCGGCATGAAGACGGGCTATCCGCTCTATGTGGTGGGCAGCTCGACTTTCGGAACCACGGGTGGGTATCTGATGCCGGGGCTGCTCATGGGCCTGCTGCAAGTCGGCTGGTTCTCGGTGAGCACGTTCATCGCCGCCCGGTTCATCCTCAGCGGCCTGGGGCGCGGCGCCGCGCCGATGACGCCCGCCTTCGCCGCGGCGGCCGTCGCGTGGGGATACACGATGGCCTATGTCGGGGTGAAGGGCATCCGGCATGTCGCCAGGCTGGCCACCTGGTTGAGCCTGGTTCCCTTCGTCATGATTCTGATCGTCTTCGCCAAGACGGCCGCCGGCCTCAGCGCCTACAGCGCCACCCGGCCGGAGCCCCTGGCGGCCTTCGCGCTGATTCTGCAAATCGTCATCGGCTTCTTCGCCACGGCGGGCGCGGCCGGCGCCGACTTCGGCATGAGCAACCGCGACGAGCGGGACGTGCGGCTCGGCGGCCTGACGGGCATCGCGCTGGCCATCGTCTACGCGGGCGGGCTGCCGCTGCTGTCAGTGGCCGGCGCCCACGGACTCGATCCGGCCTTCGAAAGCTATGCCTACGACGCGGTGCTCAAGAGTCTCGGCGGTCTGCTGGCGTCGTCGATGTTCCTGCTGTTCGCGCTGGCTTCGATCCCGTCGGCCTGCTTTTGCGCCTTCATCGCCGGCAACAGCTTCGCGACGATGATCCCGGCCGTGCCCCGCCTGGCTTCGACGATGGCGGCCGTGACGGTCGCCGTCGTACTGGCGGTCACCGGCGCCGCCGAGAATCTGGTGGGTTTCTTCTCGATCGTCGGCGCCTCTTTCGGGCCGATCTGCGGGGCGATGGCGGCCGACTACCTGCTGGCCGGCCGCCGGTGGGCCGGGCCGAGGCGCGGGGTGAACCTGGCGGGCTACGGCGCCTGGGCGGTGGGTTTCCTCGTGGGGATCCTGCCGTTTCTCCCTTTGCCCGCCGAAACCAGGAACCTCGTGCAGCCGGCGGCCCTCTACAGCTTCCTTGCCGGATTCCTCGTCTACTGGCTTCTGGCGAAAGCGGGCCTGGAACCCGCAGGAGCGCCGATCGAACCGGAGCCGGCGCGTTAAGATGAACCCATGATGGACCGCAGGGAGTGGCTCAAGCTGGCCGGGCTGTCGGCGCCGGCCTGGCCGCTCATGGCCGGGGCGACCTTTCCGACGACTGTAGTCGACCGCGTCGACCGCCTCTACAAGACTCCGGGGCCCCACCCGAACGGATTGCAGGCCGCCAAAGACGGTCTGTGGATCCTCGACCAGCACACCAACCGCGCCTCGCTCGTCGAGATCGAGACCGGCAGAGTGATCCGGGAGCTCGAAACGCCGGCCGACCGCGGCAGCGGCATCACGGTGGAAGGCGCCTCGCTCTGGATCGCTTCCACATACAACCGCAAGTTGATCAAGATCGACGCCGAGACCGGCCAGCTTCAGGCCGAGTTCGACAGCCCCGGCTCGGGCGTGGTCAAGTGGGGCGCTCCGAGTCCGAACGCCCAGCCCACCGGCGGTCATGGTCTCGAGTGGAGGGGCGGCGAACTCTATCTGGCCGTCCCGCCGGCGGTGAAGATCTTCGTGCTGCGCTCGCGCGACGCCGCCGTGCTCCGCTCGATCCCGGCGCCCGGCATTCGCCCGCACGGTCTCGGCTGGGATCCGGACGGAGCGCTGTGGTGCGCCGAAAGCAACTATCGCGCCTTCTTCAAACTCGATCCGGCCAGCGGGAGGATCATCAAGCAGCACTTACTGCCGTTCGACGGCCCCGAGGTCGACGGCAAAGTGATCGTGCCGCACGGAATGACGATTCACCAGCGGCACATCTATTTCTGCGTCGCCGAAACGGCCGAAGTCTACCGGACGCCGCTCGTGGGCCGCACGGCGTGATCGAGCGCGCCCGCGGTGCGCCGGCGCCGCCTCGGGCGCGGGGATTGCTCCATGACTGTTCTGGTGTTGGTGGTGGCGGTGACCCTGCTGACGTCGGCGGTCTGCTCGCTGCTCGAGGCCACACTGTACTCGACCCGGATCACCACCCTGGAGGCGGCGCTGCGCAGCGAGGAGCGCCGCCGTGAAGCCGAGCGCTTCCTGGCGATGAAGCGGGACGTTTCGGCGCCCACTTCGGCGGTCCTCATTCTCAACACGATCGCCAACACGGCCGGAGCTACGCTGGCCGGCATGTACGCGGCGCAGGTGCTGGGCGCCTCTTGGGTGCCGGTCTTTTCGCTGCTGCTCACCTTCGCGATCCTGTTCTTCTCCGAGATCCTCCCGAAGACCTACGGCGCCACGCGTTGGCAAGTGATCTGGCCGCACGTGGTCCGGCCGCTGGCCCTGCTCGAGCGGGCGCTCCACCCGCTGATCCGGCTGACGCAGCGCATGGCGGCGGTCTTCGCCGGCGGCCATTCCCACGCCGGTGTCACCGAGGAGGAAATCCTGGCGATGCTTCACCTCGGAGCGCGTCACGGGGAATTGTCCGCCTTCGAGCTGCGAATGCTCAACGCGATCCTCCGCCTCGACAAGGTGCTGTGCCGCCAGGTGATGGTGCCGCGGAGCGAGGTCGTTTTCCTCGATGTCCACTGGCCCCCGGCCAAATGCTTCGACGTGGCCCGCCGCATGCGCCACACGCGCTATCCGGTTTGCGACGGCTCGCTCGATCAGGTCTTGGGCATTCTTCACGTCAAGGACCTGCTGGGCGTCGGCGAGGACCAGGTCGAGCTGCGGGCCTTCCTGCGGCCCGTCCGCTACGTACCGGAGACGCAGCCGCTCAACGTGCTGCTGACCGAGATGCAGCGGACGCGCCAGCACATGGCGGTGGTGGTGGACGAGCACGGCAGCA
>JBBIMZ010000215.1:0-6593 GCA_037444135.1 Solibacteraceae bacterium | reverse complement strand
CGGTAGATGAGCTTGAACGTCTCGGTCCGCCCCGCGGTCAGCCCGCCGAAGTTCAGGTGCTCGAGCCGCCCTACCCAGTCGCCAAGCGCCGTGGGCGAGGTTCGGCCCGCCGGGGGCTGGTAGCTGCAGTTGTTCTGTCCCCCCGAAATCCAGTCGGAGTAGCTGTTGATCACCGGCGTCGGATTGTCACTCACGGCGGAAACCATCACGCCGCGCGTGTACACCGGCAATGCCGTCCCCATCGTATCCCGCGCGGTCACCGACAGCGCCGTCCGGTCGAAAATATCATCGCTCGCGTCGCCGCCGACGTCGGCGTCGAAAAAGCGCAGGATCTGAGCGTTGACGAAGCTCCCGGTGAGGTTCTTCAGCCGCATCTCGATCACGAGGTCCTTTTTGACCGAATCCCAACTGATCAGTTGCGTCAGTTCCAACACGCCGTCGGTGGTTCGGCGCCGCAGCGTGAGGGGGAAAGTGCCCGGCGCGGGCGGAGAGATGACCGGACCCCAGCCGCTTTCGAACAGCCCGCTGAACGCTTGCTTGGGCGGTTGTCCGGTGCGTTGGTAGCAGACCAGATAGCCTTCGCTGTACATGTGGTTGGTGCCGGCCGGGGCCTCAAACCGGACCAGGTTGCCGTTCTGCGAGACGCAGATCTTGAAGGTGTGCGGCGCCGTCCCGGCGGTGCGGCAACTGAACAGATCGGTGGATTCGGTTCCCGCCGGCGGGGGCGGTTTTTGGGTTTGCCCGGCAGCCTGGAGGGCCGCCAGAAGGACCAGCAGCGCCAACGCGCCGCCGGTAGCGGAAATTCGCTGCTTCATGAGCATTTCTCCTTTTCTTAGAATCAGGTCCTCAAAACCTGTATCCAGAACCGGAGCACGTCTGCGGCCACGCGTAGGGGGCCTTCGCCGACAATGAGTTGCCGGGCGCCGATCTTCCGGGCCGGGCGAAATTGTTATCTGAACGGACAAGCCGGCTTGTCGGAAAGGATAACGTCCGGGCGCGGCCGACGCGCCGCTACGCCTCGCGCACAGGCCAGTCGGGCGAGTCCGTGCGCGCGGACGCCACGATCTCCAGGGCTTGTCTGGCGACCGCCGGATGCCGGGCGGCAAGGTCGCGCGTCTCGCCTACGTCCTCGGCCAGATCGTAGAGCTCGACGGGGCGGCTGCGGCCGAAGCGGATTGCCTTCCAGTCTCCGAAGCGCACGGCCTGGTGGAAGCCGCGCTCGTGGAATTCCCAATACAGGTACTCGTGGCCCGGCGCACGGCCGCCCTGAAGAACCGGCAGGATCGACAGGCCGTCGATCCCGCGCGGCGCCGCCGCGCCCGCCAGTTCGGCGCAGGTCGCGAGGAAGTCCCAGAACGCCCAGACGTGGTCGCTCACCTGGCCGGGGCGGATCACCGCCGGCCAGCGGGCGATGGCCGGCACGCGGATGCCGCCCTCGTACAGATCGCGTTTGATGCCGCGCAACGGCCCGCTGCTTGAAAAGCTGCTGCGGAAAAAGTCCGCCTTGTGGCCGCCTTCCTGATGCGGGCCGTTGTCGCTCGAGAACAGAATCAGCGTGTTGGTAGCCGCGCCGCGTTCCTCGAGCTTCCGGAGGATCTTCCCGATATCGGCATCCATCCTCGTGATCATGGCGGCGAAGCCCTTTTCCGGTTTGGGCCAGTCGCGCGCGGCGTACGGCCCGTAGTCTGGCACCTCCATGCCGTCGCCGGTATCGCGCCCCAGTTCGTTGTTGGCGTGCGGGATCGTGTAGGCGAGGTAGAGAAAGAACGGGCGCCCGTCGTTGCGGTCGAGGAAGCGCAGCGCGCGTTCGGTGAACAGGTCCGGGGCGTACTCGGTCTTCTTGGCGCCGAAGTTGCCGCGCAGCAGGTACGCGTGCTCGTTGTCGAGCAAATGCTCGGGATAGTAGTTGTGCGCGTGAGTCTGGCTGAAGAAGCCGAAGAATTCGTCGTAACCCTTGCGCAGCGGATAGCCCGTCGTGCCGAGGCCCCCGAGCGACCACTTGCCGAACAGCGCGGTGCGGTAGCCGGCGTGTTTCAATAGCTCGCCCACCGTCAGGTCCTCCGGGCGGAGAGCGAGATCGGGATACTTGTTGCCGCGCGTGCGCGCATGGCCGGTGTGGAGGCCTGTCTCGAGGGCGCAGCGCGACGGCGCGCACACGGTGCTTCCGGCGTAGGCTTGCGTGAAACGCACCCCTTCGGCCGCCAGCCGGTCGAGATTCGGCGTCTGGATCTGCCGCTGTCCGTAACAGCCGAGGTCGCCATAGCCGAGATCGTCGGCCAGGATCAGAACGATGTTGGGCTTGGCGCGCTGCGCGGCGCCGGCGGTGAGCGTTGCGCCACCGAGCCCGGCGAGGAACTGACGGCGGTCCATGAGGGTATTCTGGTCCCCGCCGCGCCGCCCGCGCAAGTCGTGCCGGGCCGCGTGCTATAAATCGAAGAGGAAGCCGTGCAGAGCGTCCTGGGGATTTTGCTGGCGGGGGGCGCGGGCGAGCGCCTCTATCCGCTGACGCGGCATCTGGCCAAGCCTGCGGTTCCCTTCGGCGGCACCTACCGCATCATCGACTTCACGCTGTCGAACTGCGTCAATTCCAACATCCGGCGGATCTTCGTGCTCACCCAGTACAAGGCGCTCGAGCTGACGCGGCACATCCGCGACGGCTGGAACATCTTTTCCTCCGAACTAGGCGAGTTCATCGAAGTGATCCCGCCGATGAAGCGCGTCCACGAGGACTGGTACCGCGGCACGGCCGACGCCGTCTACCAGAACATCGAAAGCATCATCGCCGAGCGGCCCTCCCACGTGCTCCTGCTCTCCGGCGATCACATCTACAAAATGGACTACCGCGAGATGCTGGAGTGGCACAGGCGGCACCGGGCGGCGGCGACGATCGCCACCATCCAGTACAACCCGGCCGAAGCCTACCGTTTCGGCGTGCTCGAGATCGATCCCGACTACCGCATCGTCGGCTTCGAAGAAAAGCCCAAACACGGCCATCCGGTGCGCTCGCGCTTCAATCCCGACGCGATCAGCGTCTCGATGGGCGTCTATCTGTTCGACACCGGGGTGTTGCTGGAGGCGCTGCGCGATGACGCCGCCGATCCTGACTCCTCGCACGATTTCGGCAACGATGTCTTGCCGAAGCTGATCCGCCAGGTGCGCGTCATCGCCTACGACTTTCACGACCTGAACATGAAGGCGGCGCACTACTGGCGGGACGTGGGAACGCTCGACGCCTACTACGAGGCGAACATGGATCTGGTGTCGATCACGCCGGAGCTGAACCTGTACGACAGCAAGTGGCCCATCCGGACGCGGCCGCAGCAGAGCCCGCCGGCCAAGTTCGTCTTCGCCTACGAAGGGCGGCGGATGGGCGTGGCGCTCGACTCGATCGTCTCGCCGGGCTGCATCGTCTCCGGCGGCCGCGTCGTCCGGTGCGTCCTCAGCCCGCACGTGCGCGTCAACAGCTGGTGCGATGTGCAGGATTCGATCCTGCTCGACGGGGCGCAGATCGGCCGCTACTCGCGCATCCGCCGGGCGATCATCGACACCGGCGCGGTCGTCCCCGAGGGGAGCGTCATCGGCTTCAATCCGGACGAGGACCGCGCCAAAGGCTATCACGTCACCGACAGCGGGATCGTGGTAGTGCCGATGATGCAGGAAAGCGGCGTCCTGGCCGCCGTTTGAGGCGGCTCGTCAGATCTGGAGCGTCGCGATCTCGACGCGCGAGCGCTTGCCTTCGACCACCACGATCCCGCTTTCGGTCACCACGAAGCGCTTGCGGTCCCTTTCGAGGTCGTAGCCGATCGTGTCGCCCGGAAGCACATGCACGTTCTTGTCAAGAATGGCGCGCCTCACTTTGGCGTAGCGGCCGATGTCGCAGTTGTCGAACAAGACCGATTCGTCGACCTCGGCGCCCGTGTGGATGCGGCAGCCCCGGCCGATGACCGAGTTGCGCACGACGCCCCCGGAAAGAATCGAGCCGCCGGAGACGATCGAATCGATGGCGTGGCCGCGGCGGCCTTCGTCGTCGAAGCTGAACTTGGCGGGCGGGTCCGAGTAGCCGGCGGTGATCAGCGGCCAGTTCTTGTTGTAAAGGTTCAAGGCCGGCGTGATCGCCCGCAGATCCATGCTGGCCTCGTAGTAGGCGTCGATGGTGCCCACGTCGCGCCAGTACGGCGCGGCGTCGGGCGGGTCGCCGGGAATGCGGTTGAGCTGGAAGTCATAGGCGTAAACGCGGCAGCGCCCCACCATCGACGGCAGGATGTCACGCCCGAAATCGTGGCTCGATTCCGGATCTTCGGCGTCGCGCCGGAGCTCGTCTAGCAGGGCGTGCGTGGAGAAGATGTAATTGCCCATCGAAGCGTAGACGCGCGTGGGGTCCGAAGGCATCGGCGGGGCGTCCTCCTTCTTTTCGTGAAAGCCGACGATGCGCCCGTCCCGCGCCGCTTCGATGACGCCGAACTGCCGCGCCTGCTCTCGAGGCACGGGAATGGCCGCCACGGTTGCGTCGGCCCGTTTCTGCTCGTGAAACTCGATCATCTGGCGGATGTTCATCCGGTAGATATGATCGGCGCCGAAAATGGCCACCACGTGAGGATCGGCCTGCTCGATGAGGTTGAGGTTCTGGTAAATCGCGTCAGCCGTGCCTCGATACCAGCTCTCGTCGCCGGAGCGCATTTGGGCCGGAACCGGGATGATGAAGTGGTGCTTGAGAATCCCGCTGGCCTCCCAGCCGTCCCGGATGTGCTGGAGCAGGGACTGGCTCTTGAACTGGATCAGCACGTAGATCGAATAGATGCCCGAGTTCACCAGGTTGCTGAGGACAAAGTCGATGATCCGGTAGCGGCCCCCGAACGGCACCGCCGGCTTCGCGCGTTCCTTCGTCAGCGGATACAAGCGCGTCCCTTTTCCGCCGGCCAGCACGAACGACAAGACTCGCAGGTCCATGGCGCAACCTCCTTCGACCGTCCGAAAGACGAGATAACATTCTCGCAACCGCCG
This sequence comes from Solibacteraceae bacterium, assembly GCA_037444135.1. GTDB lineage: Bacteria > Acidobacteriota > Terriglobia > Bryobacterales > Bryobacteraceae > CALKXJ01. The sequence continues at coordinate 1,592 of JBBIMZ010000215.1, read as the reverse complement.
GGCGGAGCGGCAACGTCGCGGAGCCGGCCGGGTGTGTTATCTTGAGGGACTTCGCGGGAGGACCCATGAAAAAAGTCGTACTGCTCACCGCCGCGGCTTCGAGCGCCCTGACCCTGCTGGCCGTCTGGGGGGCCGGCCTGGCCGCCCTGCCCAAGCGCGTGCTGCTCGAGAACGCGCGCGTCCGCGTCACCGAGGTCACCTACCTGCCCGGCGTGCCGCGCGACCGTTACATCCGCCCCACCGATCAGGTCATCGTCTTCCTGGACGATTGCAGGTACGAGCGGATCGATTCGAAGACCGGCGAGAAGATCATGCGCGAGCGCAAGGCCGGCGAAGTGCTCTGGCACGACCGCGGCGAGGACGCGCCGGTGCTGATCAACGCCGGCGCGAAGCCGTACCGGACGCTGACGATCGAGCTCAAATAGGCCATGGTGGACGACCGGTTCAAAACCGCGGCCGTGATCGGCACCGGCATGATGGGGCCGGGCATCGCGGTGACGCTGGCCCTCGGCGGCCTGCGCTCGACGATCGTGAGCCGGCGCGAAGAGACGGCGCGGCAAGGGCTGGCCAAAGCCCTGGCGCAACTCGACCTGCTCGAAACGCACGGCCTGGCCGCCGCCGAAGCGGCCCGGCGGGCGCGCGAGTCGCTCGAAGCCACGGCGGACTTCGAGGCGGCTATTGCCGGCGCCGACCTCGTCGTCGAATCCGGTCCCGAGAGCATGGAGTTCAAACAAGAGCTGTTTGCCCGCATGGACGGCCTCGCCCGTCCCGGCGCCGTGCTCGCCAGCAACACCTCCGGGCTGTCGATCACGGCCATCGCCTCCCGGTGCCTCCGCCCCGAGCGCGTGCTGACGACGCACTTTTGGAATCCGCCGCACCTGATGCCGCTGGTCGAGATCGTCAAGGGCGAGCGGACCGGCGAGGAGGTCGTCGAGGAGGTCCGCCGGTTGCTCGTCGAGTGCGGGAAGACGCCGGTGGTGGTCAAGAAGGATACCCCCGGCCAGCTCGGCAACCGGCTGCAAATGGCGCTGGTGCGCGAGGCGGTCAACATCGTCGAGCGCGGCATCGCCGACGCCGAGGCGGTGGATCTGGCCGCCAAGACGGGCTTCGGCCTGCGGCTGCCGGTTTACGGCATCCTCGAGCACCAGGACATGGTCGGCCTGGACCTGGGCATCCGCGTCGTCGACTACGTCACGCGCGACCTGAACAACGAACCCGGCGCTCCCCGTTTGATGCGCGAAATGGTCGAGCGCGGCGACCTCGGCGTCAAAACCGGCCGGGGCTTCTACGACTGGTCGAAAAAGGACGCCGAAGCCGTCAGGGCGCGCCGGGACAGCTTCGTTCTGGAGTTTCTGAAAGCGCAGCGGGCGCGGCGGCCGTAGCCCGGCGCCGCTCGCGCTCCTCCCAGACGGTGATGAGCAGCGTGCTGAGCAGCACCAGGAGGCCGCCGGCCACCATCACCGGCGTCAGGCGCTCGCCCAGCCAGATGGCCGAGATCGGCAGGCCGAAGAACGTGATCAGATAGTTCGACAGCGCCGCCTGGATCGCATCCAGATAGTCGAGCGCCCGCAGAAAGAGCACCATCGACAAAT
>JBBIMZ010000214.1:0-6624 GCA_037444135.1 Solibacteraceae bacterium | reverse complement strand
CTTTTTCCCGAGGGCGGCGAACTCTTCGGCGCGGATCTGGCCGGCCGGATCGGCGCTGTTCAAGAACAGCATCATGACGGTGTTGGGGTTGACAGCCCGTTCGAGCTCCTCGCGCGTTTCCACTTCCACGAAGCGGATACCGCAGTTGCGCACGGCGTGGTCGTAGCCGAAGCGGTGCTTCTTCTGGATGATGACCTCGGTCTTCATGCCGGTGGTGTCGGGCAAGCGGCGGATGAAGTCCGGATTCTTGCCGGTCATGCAGGCCGCGGTGCCGAGCGTGAGGGCCGAAGCGGCGCCGGCGGTGACCATGGCGGCCTCGCAGCCGATCAGCTCGGCGATGCGCCGGCCGACGGCGTCGTGCAGGTCGATGAGCGGCACGAAGCTCTTGGAGGCGTACAGCCAGGCTTCCGTGACCTCTTTGGGCATCAGCGAGGCGGTGAGCGTGGTGTAGGTGCCCGCGGCATTTAGGAACGTGCGGACGCCCAACTCTTTGAAATAATCGCGCCGGGCGGCGGCGAAGGCCGCGCGGCCGGAAACCAGCCCCCCGAGTACGGGCAGTCCGGCGATCGTTTTCAGAAAACCTCTGCGGTCTGGCATGTTCGTTTCCTCTTTTCTCTTTGTCTCATACCCCGGACGGGGCGTTCACACCCAGTCGGCCGGGTCGGACGGCTGTTGCAGGCGCCGCACTCCCTCGTCGTCGAGCTCGACGCCGAGGCCGGGGCCCTCCGGCAGGCCGATCGAACCTTCTTTGACCACCGGGGGGGTCTTCGCCATCTCGAGGATGGGCGAGCCGCCGCCGAGGCGCGTCTCGCTGATCAGGAAGTCGTGGATCGACAGGCCGAAGTGCACCGACGCCATCGTGAGCAGGACGCCGCCGACGTTGTGTGTGGCCACGGGGATGCGGTACAGCGCGGCCAGCGTGGCGATCTTGACGATGCCGGTCAGGCCGCCGCAGAAGGCGATGTCCGGGTAAATGAAGTCTACGACCTGATTCTTCAAGAACGGATAGAAGCCCTGCGGCAGCTCGAGCTTTTCTCCCGTCAGCAGCGGCACGCGGCAGACGCGCTTGAGCGACTCCCAGCTTTCCGAATAGGGTACCGGGAGCGGATCTTCGAGCCACTTCGGCTCGATGTTCTCAACGGCGCGGGCGATGCCGATCGCGCTCGGCAGGTCGAACTCGTTGTGGCAGTGGACCATGATGTCGTAGTCGGGGCCGAGTTCCTGGCGCACGTTTTCAAACGCCGTGCGGATCCGGTGCAGGTCCTGGATCGACAAAGTGGTCGTATAGCGGCCCGAGGGACGGCCGATCGGGCTGGTGGTGTTCATCTTGACGGCTTTGAAGCCCTGAGGGTGTTCACGGAGCCTGGCGGCCCACTCGCGCACCGAGCCGCGGTCGAGCATGTCGCGCGGAGCGGTGTTGATGAACAGCGGGATGCGGTCGCGGAAGGGGCCGCCGAGCAGTCGATAGACGGGCCAGCCGCTGAGGCGCCCGGCCAGGTCCCAGAGGGCCATGTCGATGCCGCTCAGGGCGGGGATGCGCGCCATGTACGGATGCATCAAGGTCGCCATCCGGTGGAAGTGCGCCTGGATGGCGAGCGGGTCCTGGCCCACGAGCAGCGGGCTGTAACGTTCGAGCCAGGCCTTCATCATCGCGCCGCTGACGCCGGATTCGCCGTAGCCGCTGACGCCCGCGTCCGTGTCGATGCGGATGAGCGTGTGCGCCAACGCCGAGACCGGCTTCATTTTGATGCCGGTGATCTTGACTTTGCCGCGATCGGCGGCCGTTAGGCGCTGGAGCGCCGCAAACGGTCCGGCCAGCGGTAGAGCCAGCGCGGTGCGGAGAAAACTTCGTCGCAGCATAGCGTCCGGTATTGTATCAGGAGCGCCGCGCGGGCGGATTCTCAAGTACGATAGTTCCCATGCAGCGCAGAAGCTTTCTTTCGACTCTGGCCGGCGCCGCCGCGGCGGCTTCGGCTCAGAAAGTGCCGCGCAAAGGGCGGCTCAAGCAGGCGGTCACGCGCGGCGTCTTTCGGGGGACGAATTTCTCGATGGAGGAGATGTGCCGGGAGGCGGCGCGGCTGGGGGCGCTGGGGTTCGACCTGGTCGGCCCGAGCGAATTCCCGGTGCTCAGAAAGTACGGGCTGCTGCCGACGATGGTGCCTGGCGGCAGCTCGATCCGGGACGGGATCAACCGCAAGGAGAATCACGACGGCATCGAGAAACGGCTGCGCGAAGCCATCGAAGCGGCGGCCGCGGCCGGCGCGCCGAACGTCATCGTCATGAGCGGCGAACGCCGGGGCATGTCCGATGAAGAGGGTCTGGACAACAGCGTGCTGTTCCTGAACAAGGTGAAGGCCGTCGCCGAGGACAAAGGCGTCACGCTGTGCGTCGAGCTGCTCAACAGCAAGATCAACCATCCGGTCTATATGTGCGACCGGACGGCCTGGGGCGTCGAGCTGTGCAAGCGCGTGAACTCGCCCCGGGTCAAGCTGATTTACGACATCTACCACATGCAGATCATGGAGGGGGACATCATCCGCACCGTCCGGGACAACATTCAGTACATTGGCCACTTCCACACCGCGGGCAACCCCGGCCGGCATGAATTCGACGACACGCAGGAGCTGAACTACCGCGGCATCGCCAAAGCCATCGCCGAGCTGAACTTCACCGGTTACGTGGCTCACGAGTACACGCCGCTCGGCGATCCGATCCGGTCTCTGGATCAGGCGCTGTCGATCTGCGACGTGTAGACTGCGGGAGCCGCCATGACCTTGTCGCCCCGCTTCAGTGAGGCACTGGTGTTTGCGGCCCAGCTCCACCGCACTCAGAAACGGAAGGGACCGGGAGAAATCCCCTACATCTCGCACCTGCTTGCGGTGGCCGGCACCGTCATCGAATACGGCGGCGATGAAGATGCCGCCATCGCCGCGCTGCTGCACGATGCCGTCGAGGACCAGGGCGGGCTTGCCACGCGCGAGACGATCCTGCGGCTGTTCGGCTCCGAGGTGACCGGGATCGTCGACGGCTGCTCCGACACGAGCCAGTACCCGAAGCCGCCGTGGCGCGAGCGCAAGGAACGTTTCCTGGCGCGGCTGGCCGAGGCCCCGGCGCCGGTGCAGCTCGTCGTCATGGCCGACAAACTCTCGAATGTCCGCTCGACGATCCGCGATCTGCGCCTGTTCGGCGAGCGCGTCTGGGAGCGGTTTCGAGGCGGGGAGCAGGGAACGCTCTGGTACTACCGGGCGATCGTCGAGGCGGTGACGCCGGCCGGACCGAATCTGAAGGCCCTTCATGAAGAGCTGGCCCGGGCCGTGCACGAGCTCGGCGAGCTCAGTCAGAGAAGGCGTGAACCGAGTTGATCCCGTTGGACTCCAGCACGGCCGCCATCTTCTCAAGCGCAGACTTGTGGATCTGGGAAACGCGGCTCTCGTTGATTCCGAGCGCGTTGCCGATCTCGCGCATGGTCAGCTCGTGGTTGTAGTACATCCGCACGACTTTCTGATAGCGCTCCGGCAGCGTTCCGATCGCCGAGCTGAGCACGGCGCGGAGCTGCTGGAGGGCGCAGATGCGATCCGGCTGCGTGTCCGGCTTGCTCGGAAAATCGGGCGGGGGCAGGTCTTCGCCCTCCGGGCCGCGGTGCGACGCCGAAAGCAGACCGACGTTTCTGAGATCGATCATCATTTGGCGCCAGCGCGGCTCCTGTACGCCGAGCTTTTCGGCGACTTCCTCCTCGGTCGGATTACGGTGCAGCTCGGCGGCGAGGCTGCGCGTGGCGGCCTCGACCTGCTTGTGGCGGCGCCGCAGATCCCGCGTGGCCCAGTCGAGCTGGCGCAGGCTGTCCAGGATGGCGCCTTTGATGCGGTGTTTGGCGTAAGCCGAAAAGGCCACGTTCTTGGACGGGTCGAACTTGGTCACCGCGTCGAAGAGTCCGAGAATGCCGGCGTGCACGAGATCATCCAGATCGACGTGCACCGGGAGGTTCTCATGAACCCGCACGGCGATGGCTTTCACCAGCGGCAGGTGCTCCAGGATGATCCGGTCGCGCTTGCTCGTCGGACTCGAAGCGGTCGGCGTCACTCGTTTTTTGGCTGCCATCGTCTTACCTCGATCTCAGCTCCGCCCTGGCCGGCGGGCGTCCTCGACAGGTGCAACCGGCGCGCCATCGGCGGCGAGCCGGGCGCCCGCGTCGGGGCGGCCGAGAGACGGCGGCGCGCTGGGGTCTTGGCCTGCAATCAATTCGGAGACGAGATTCAGGTGTTTCCCTATCTACAGCCGCGCCTGCGGCGCCGTCGATGGATTTGCTGTCAGAGCCCGAGCGGTTCCCGAGTGAAACTCCGGGCGCCGGCGCCGGTGTTTCATCATGGAAAGCGTTCCGAAGTGGAACACCTCAACAATGCCCTCGGGAGCTGATCTCACCAGGCCCTCACACCGGCTAGTATGCCCGAAAGCGGCGCGCAAGGATCTCGGCGAAACGCCCGAATTTCGGCGATTTCTCGCCCGACCCCGCGGCTCGGCCCCTTAAGCGCGCGGCTTATAATCCATGGTGGATGCTCTTACCGAGCCCGGAGACTGCGGGGGCATGAACCGCGGCCGAATCCTGGTGGTGGACGACGACGAGAGCCTGCGCCGCGTCACCGAAGTGCAGCTCGAACAGGAGGGCTATCAGGTGGCGACCGCGCCGGGCGCCTTCGAGGCCTTGGCGGCGCTCGAGAAAGCTCCCTATGACCTGGTGATCACCGACCTGAAGATGCCCGGGCTCTCCGGCGTCGACCTGCTGCGGCGCGTCCGCCAGGAATACCCGGAAGTGCTGGTCATCGTCGTCACCGCTTACGGAACCGTCGAGAGCGCCGTGGAGGCGATGAAGCTCGGCGCCTACGACTATCTGACCAAGCCGGTAAATCCGGACGCCCTGCGGTTGATGGCCGGCCGCGCCCTCGAGCATCTGCGCCTGCGCGAGGAGGTGCGGCTGCTGCGCTCGAGCCTGGATGAGAAGTACGGTTTCGAAAACATCATCGGCCGCTCCCCGGCGCTGTTGTACGTGCTCGATTCGGCCGCCCGCGCCGCGCAGAGCGACGCGACGGTGCTGATTCGAGGTGAGACCGGCACCGGCAAGGAACTGCTGGCCAAAGGCATTCACTGGAACAGCCGGCGCCGCGAGCGGCCTTTCGTGACGATCAACTGCGCCGCCATCCCCCGCGATCTGCTGGAGTCGGAGCTGTTCGGCCATGTCAAGGGCGCCTTCACCGGCGCCGTGACGCACCGCAAGGGCAAGATCGAGCTGGCCGACGGCGGAACCGTCTTCCTGGACGAGATCGGCGACATTGCACCCGAGTTGCAGGTCAAGCTGCTGCGGCTGATCCAGGAGCGCGAGATCGAGAAGCTCGGTCTCGGGCAGACGATCAAGGTGGACGTGCGGATCATCGCCGCCACGCACCGGAACCTGGCGGCCATGGTCGAGGACGGCGCCTTCCGCGAAGATCTGTTCTACCGGCTGAACGTAATCCCGCTCGAAGTGCCGCCGCTGCGGGAGCGGCGCGAGGACATTCCGGACCTGTTGCGGCATTTCTTGGAGCGGTCCAAGCGCCAGCACGGCCGCGACGAGATCGTGCTGCCGGAGGCCCTGCTGCCGTACTTTACCGCCTACGCCTGGCCGGGCAACGTCCGCGAACTCGAAAACGTCGTCGAGCGCCTGGTGGTGCTCACACGCGGCCGCACGATCACGGTCGACGACCTGCCGGAGGCGCTCCGGCGGGAGCGGCCCGCGCTCGATTCGCTGCACCTGGAGCTTCCCCCGCAGGGCATCAGCCTCGAAGCCGTCGAACGGGAGCTGATCCTCCGGGCTCTCGAGAAGTTCAACTGGAATCAGACGCAGGCCGCGCGCTATCTGGATCTAAGCCGCAAGACGCTGATCTACCGGATGGAGAAGTACGGACTGTGCCGGACAAGCTCAAACTCGGGCTGATCGCCGTAGGCATCGGGGCGATCACGGCCGGCCACTACGTGACGCCTCCCACGCTGTTTCTGTGGCATAACATCTTCCAGCGGCTGTACTACTTGCCGATCGTGCTCGCGGCGATCCTGTTCGGCTGGCCAGGGGGGCTGCTCGGGGCCGCCGTCACGGCGCTGTGCTATGTGCCTCACATCGTCATGACGTGGCGCGACCACCCGGAGTACACCACAGTGCAGTACGCCGAGATCGCCGTCTTTTTCCTGGTCGGCGCCGTCACGGGCGTGCTGGCGGACCGCGAAAGAAAGCGTTCCGAAGAGCTGCGGCGCGTCTACCGCGAGTTGCAGGAGAGCTTCGAACAGATCAAGCGCGCCGACCGGCTTTCGGCCGTCGGCCAGCTCGCCGCCGGCTTGGCGCACGAGCTCCGCAATCCGCTGGGGGCGATCGCCGGGGCGGCCGATATTCTCGAACGCGAACCGGGCTCGGAAGCCAGGCGGCGGGAGTTCTTGGCCATCATCAAGAAAGAGAGCCGCCGCCTGGACCGGCTGCTGACGAACCTGCTGGACTTCGCCCGGCCGCGCCAGCCGCGCATCCAGCCGGTCAACGTCGGCCAGATCGTCGGGCAGGTGGTGGCGCTGACGAGCCACACCGCCGAGCGCCAGGGGATCCGGCTC
>JBBIMZ010000213.1:0-6632 GCA_037444135.1 Solibacteraceae bacterium | reverse complement strand
GCCCATGACTCAATTCTCCTTTGGATGGATTTTGAGTCTTAACCGTTTGTCTCAATTTTGGGGGCAAGTCCAACGAAGTTCGCCGAGCTCGATTCGCGGCTGACGCGCCTCGAAACTCACTTCAGCCTCAAGTAGGCCGCTCAGTGGTCGGCCACAGCGCCGTCCTCGAAGACATAGCTGGTGCTGTTTACGGGCTGATAGGGCCGCCGGGCGGCAACCTTTTCGTCGAGCGCAACGCCGAGACCGGGCCGTTCGGGGAGCTCGGCATAGCCGCCGCGCACCACCGGCCCCTGCCCGTAGAACAGGTCTGCGGCCCACTGCTCCCGCCGCGGATTGTACTCGAGGATCGTCGCCGCCGGCGTCGTGGCGTTGACGTGCAGCGAAGCCATCGTGCTGACGGCGCTCTGGGGGTTGTGCGGCGCCATCTCCACACGGTAAGCCTCGGCGATGGCGCCGATCTTCTTGAGCTCGAGAATGCCGCCGGCGTGTACGACGTCCGGCTGGATGTAATTCACCAGGTGCCGGGAACAGAGTTCCGTGAAGCCGTACTTGGTGAACGAGCGCTCCCCGGTCGCCAGCGGGACCTTGGTCTTCTGGCGCAGCAGCTCGAGCTCGCCGAGATCTTCAAGCTGCGTGGCCTCCTCGACGAAGAACGGCCGCAGGTGCTCGATGCGGGTGCAGAACTCGATCGCCATGACCGTCGTGAGCTTGCCGTGGGCGTCGATGCAGATGTCGAAATCCTCGCCGACGGCCTTGCGTACCTCTTCGAGCCGGCGAATGCCTTCCCGAACGGCAAAGTGCGGGACCACCAGGTCGTTGTCGACGCGGATGAAGCCGGACTTGGCCGCCGTGTAGCCCTGCTCGCGGGCCTCGAGAAACGCCTCCGGCGTCGAGGCGACGTCCTTGTAGAGACGAACCCGGCGGCGGGCGGCGCCGCCGAGGAGTTTGTAGATCGGGACGCCGAGCGCCTGCCCCAGAATGTCCCAGAGCGCGATTTCGACGGCGCTGATGGCGCTGTTGAGCACCGGTCCGCCGCGCCACCGCGGGTAGCGGTACATGCCCTGCCAGAGCAACTCGATGTCGGTGGGGTCCTTGCCCACCAGGAAGCGGCGGTGCTCTTCGAGGGCCTGGGCGATGGTGGCCTCCTTGCTGGTGACCGAGCCTTCCCCGAGCCCGACCAGTCCCTGGTTGGTGTAGACCTTGCAAAAGACCCAGTTGGCGCCGCCGGCGTAGACGAGGAAGGTCTTCAGATCGGTGATCTTCAGGTGAAGCGACTTGGCCGGGGCGAGCGCTTGAGCGGCCGCGGCGGCCGGCGCGGCGGCCAGCGAGAGGAAGCGGCGGCGGTTCATGGGCGGCTACCTCTTTTCGAGCGGCGTCACCACGAGTCTGCGGATTTCCACCTTGCGGTGATCGCCCTGGATGCTGATCGGTCCGGGTTGGTCTTCGTGCGGGTCGTGACCCATCGCGGTCAAGCCTTCGATGACGCCCTTGTCGATGACCTTGGTTCCGTTCAGCACCACCGTGACGTCCCGGCCGATCAGCGTCACGTCGAGCGTCTGCCACTCTCCCGCCGGTTTGCTGGCGTTGACGGCCGGCGCGATGCGGCTGTAGACGGCGCCGTGCGACTGCACGCTCGGCGGCCGGCCGAAATCGTCCAGGATCTGGATTTCGTAGCGGCCGCGCAGGCCGATGCCGGAATTCGAGCCGGGCACCAGGCGGTATTCGGCGTGAAGCTTGAAGTTCCAGAATTTTTCCTCGGAGACGAGGTTATTGGCGTTGTCCGCGTTCGTCAGAATGCCGTCTTGAACCGACCAGCCGAGCTCCCTGCTTGGGATCATCGGCTGCCAGCCCGTCAGATCGCGCCCGTTGAACAGCTCCACCGGCGCGCCTTCTTTCCAGGAGCCATCGTCCCTGTCGGCGATCTCCGGGGCGCGCTCGCCGACCCATTCGAGGCGCGTTTCCGGGTGCCCGTCCACTTCAAAGGTTCCCACCAGCCGGCCGCCTTCGAGGCGCGCTCTATAGGTGGCCCGGCGCTCGGGAACCTGGCCGTAGGCGGCTTGTTCGCCAGGCAGGCTGTAGCGGCGCGTGAAAGCGAAAATGAGTTCGCCGTTGACGATCGAGATCTCCGAAATGTCGTAGAGCCCGCCTCCCGGAGCGCCGACGAAGCGGCCCTTGAGCTGTCTTGCGCCGTCGCCTTGGAGCTCCAGCCACCAGGCGCGGCTGCGGGACTCCTGCGGCACGGTGATGTTCCAGCGGCCGTTGAATTCCGCGTCACTCGAGCGGGCGCTCGTGCGGCAGGCGGCCGCCAGCAGGCAAGCGGAGAGGATCTTCCAGGCGTGTCGACTCACGGCGACAATGTATCACACCGTGCGCGCAGCGATATAGCGATATATTGGGGAGGATCGGGAGGGACGCGATGGCATCCGCGACGTTGCTGCGCCGGGCAAGACTGGCGCTTCAGACGCCCCGTGCGGCCGCCGGAAGGGACTCGGTGCGCGGCGTGCGGTGGTTTCCGGTCCGCGAGCCCGTTTCCGGACGCACCTATAGCGTCGTTCAGCTCGAGGCCCGCTCCGGGATTTTGGGCTACGGCGAGTGCGCCGCGTTGCCGCGGAGCGAAATGAACGCTGCCGCCGAAGCCGTTCTCGACCAGCCGGCGGCGGCGATCGAGCCGGTGCGCGCACGGCTGGCTTCGCATCCGCAGGCGTGCGCAGCCGTCAACATGGCGATGCTCGACATCGTCGGGCAGATGACCGGAGCGCCGGTCTATCAGGTGCTCGGCGGCCCGACGCGGAACAAGGTGCGGGCGCTGTCCCGGCCGGACCGCGCCGGCGAGGAGGAGCTCCGGTGCGCCTACGCGGCCGGGTGCCGGGCTTTCACCGTACCTGTCGGGCCTGTGGCGGCGCGCAATCAGGGGCAGGCGTTCGTGCACGGCGTCAGAGCGCGCCTGGAGGAACTGCGGCGGTCGGTAGGCACGGGAAGCGACTTCGTGCTGGATGGCGCCGGCGCACTCAGCCCCGGCGACGCCGCCAGCCTGGCCGCGGCGCTCGAGCGGTTTCACCTGCTTTGGTTCGACGAGCCGTGCGCGCCCGCGAACCTGGAGACCGCGCACAAGATCTCCGGCGAGTGCGTGACGCCGGTGGGCTACGGAAGGTGGATCGACCGGGCGGGCGAATTTCAGCAACTGCTGCGCGAAGGCATCGTGGACGTCCTCCGGCCGGACATACGCCGCCACGGCATCACTGGGATCCGGCGCATCGCCGCGATCGCCGAGACCTACTATGTGGCCGTGGCGCCCTTCCACGACGGCGGGCCCATCGCCACGGCCGCGGCGCTCCATCTGGCGGCCGGCCTGCCGAATTTCTTCATCCAGCAGGTCCCCTGGCCGGCGGACCAGAAAGACCGTGAAATGCGCGCCGAACTGACTTCCGGCTCGATCGAGGCGGTTCATGACGGCTACATTTCGCTGTTGACCGGGCCCGGGCTCGGCATTCGCATCAACGAGGAGGCGCTCAAGAAATATGCGGCGGCGTGAGTTTTTCGGAGGGGTGTTCGGAGCAGCGACGGCGGTTCGCGCGTCGGCGCCGGACTGGTGCGGATGCGCACTGGCGCCGGCCCAGGCGCCGGTCGGCGCGGAGGCCTTCCGCCAGGTGGGTTCGAAGGTGCGCGTGACGAACATGAAGGTCTTCGGGGTGTCGCTGACGCGCGAGTCGGACCGGCCCTATGTGTTCGTCAAGCTGGAAACCAACGACGGCCTGGTGGGCTGGGGCGAGGCGACGCTCGAAGGCAAGGCCGGGGCGGTGATCGCCTGTGTGAACGATTTCCGCGACTTCGTCATCGGGGCCGACCCCGTACAGGTCGAGCACCACTGGCAATCGATGTACGTGCACAGCTTCTACCGCGCCGGCCCGGTGATCGGCTCGGCGATTTCGGGCATCGACCAGGCGCTCTGGGATCTGCGAGGCAAGATCCTGGGTCTGCCGGTCTACGAGCTGCTCGGCGGGCCCTTCGATCCGCGCGGCGTGCGCGGCTACTACCACGCGCGGGCGCGCAACCTCGACGAACTGCGCGCCCTGCGCGCCTCGGCCCGGGAGCAGGGCATTACCTGCTTCAAGAGCGGCATCCCCGGCTACTACGAATGGATCGAGACTCAGGAAACGATCAGCCGGGCGGTGAAATGGATGGAGACGCTGCGCGAGGGGCTGGGCCCGGACATCGACATCGGCGTCGATTTCCACGCCAAGACCAGCCCGGCGGTCGCCTCGATCCTGGTCAAGGAGGTCGAGCCGCTCAACCTGCTCTTCGTCGAAGAACCCTGCCCGCCGGAGAACGTCAAGGCCATGGCGCGCATCGCCCGGCGCTCGACGACGCCGATCGCCACCGGAGAACGCCTCGTCGCCAGCTACGGCGTCCAGCAGGTGATCGAGATGGGCGTGGCCGACATCATCCAGACCGACATCAACCACGTCGGCGGCATCACCGCGCTGTGGAAGGTGGCCGCGATGGCGGATGCTTCCGGTATTTCGATGGCGCCCCATGCGTGCGAGGGGCCGATCGGAGCGCTTGCCACGGTGCATGTGGACGCCGCCATGCCGAACTTTCTGGTTCAGGAAATTTGCAGCGGCGTCCAGCCCGGCTTTCAGGAAAAGGTCTGGGAGGAGTGGCTGGGCTTTCCTGCCATGCGGATGGTGGACGGGCGCTTCCCGCTGCCCGAAAAACCAGGGCTCGGCTTCGAGCTCACCGAAGAAGCACTGAAGAAATATCCGTTCGCGGGGACCCGCCCCATGGCCCGCATCTTCCATGCGGACGGGTCCGTAGCCGCTTGGTGACCGCCGCTCAGCGGTAGTTGACGGTTTTCATCGAAGCGATGGTGTAAAGGAACTGGCCGCGCTCGATGTTCCCTCCGGCGGTGAGCGGGGCGGTGAAGAGGCCGCCGTCCAGGGGCCCGGTCTGCAACAGCGCGAGGGCTCCGGAACCCGATCCGGTCGCCAGATCGCCGCTGGCCGGCAACTGGCTGAGGATCGATGCCGGTACGGTGAAGTTGCCGGCGCCGGCATCGGCGAAGCACACGAACAGCGCGCCGTCGAATATCGGATCGTTGGCCGTGCCCCCCACGCGCGTCGTCGAGACACCGTTGATGACCATCACCCCGGCGCCGCCGCTCCAGGTGATCGCCAGACCTTGTCCGCGATTGACGTCGTTGATGCCGTCGCGGTTCGTCCAGGTGAACGGCGGCGGCACGGTCACCGTCGCGTTGAACGGGCCGACGTCCGCTCCGCCGGTTCCGGAGAGCGTGTAAGTTCCCGCGGCGATTACCGGCGTGCCGGAGCCCGATCCGGGAACGCCGGGGATGCCGGACTGATAGAGCGTGGCGGCGTAGAAGTTGGACGCCAGCCGGGGAACGGCCACATTGTTGGCGTTCGGCCCGTTCAACCGGAGCGGATTGCCGGCGTCCAGCGGGATGGGCGGAGAGAACAACGCCGGTTGTGTGCTTCCGCGGAAGCGGTAGACGAGGCAACGGCCGATCAGGCCGGCGTACTCGGCGCTGGAGTCGCCGAAGCCGCCGACACTGCCGACGGAGTAACGGGCGAACTCACCGGCCACGTTCTCCGTGGTCATCTCGAAGCTGCCGAGTCCGGGGATCGCCGAAGACGTCGTCATGCGGGAGAGAATAAAGGAGCCCAGCACGACGCGGCCCCCCTCGGAGAGCCGGCGGAGTTGTTCGGTCGACAGGAACGGATGCGCGCAGGTTTGCTGTCCGCGCGGAGCGATCGCGACCGTCACGGGGTTGCTGGCTGTCCCTTCGGCCAACACCTGGACCGGCACATGGCAGCCGGTCGGGACGTTCTCGTCCAGCACGACGACGAACTGGTCCGTGCCCGGCAACTGGGAAGCGCGCCCGGCATAAGCGGGAGTGTATTCCCGGTCGCCGACCCGGATCCGCACGGCCGCGGCGGCCGTGCGGTCGCCGCTGGTTCCTCCCGTCGGGTCCGAAGCCGCATCGGCGCCCAGGCCGGTCCCCCAAAGGTCGATCCGGTCACCCGGATGTGCCACGCCTGTGACGAAGGAGCCCAGACGCCCGGCGGCGAAGCGGTTCAGGGTCCACTCGGCGCTGCCGGGCGGAAAGACCTGCGCCTGCGCCTGTCCGGCGCCTGAGGCATCCGCCGTCACAATGCCGATGCTGCGGGCGACGACCCGGGCGCGCCCGGGCGCCGAAGTCTGGTTGTTGTAGGTGACGGTCACGTTGTAGTCGCCCGGGGCCGCCGAGGACGGCAGCAGCCCCGCGATCTGATTGCGCGTAGTGTAGACCATATAGCAATCGATCGGCGCTCCCCCGGCGACGGGCGTGAAGCGGATCGATACGCCGCCGAGCGTGGTGGTCAGCGGCAGCGACGGAGCGAGAACGACGCTCTCTCCTGCCAGGTTCGTGCCGAAGACGACGAAGATCGAACCGGGCGCGATCAGGTTCGAGTAGCTGGCCCCGTTGACGACAGGGTCTTCTGAACGCAGTTGCGGCTGTGCCCAAGCGAGGGCGGTGCTCAGCAGGAGCAGCGCGATTCCGAGTGATTTCATCGAACCTCCAGTCGGGCGAGGGCCGGTGAGCACCTCCTTCTCGCCAGACTTTCAGGATAAAC
>JBBIMZ010000212.1:0-6640 GCA_037444135.1 Solibacteraceae bacterium | reverse complement strand
GCGGGCGCCACGCGGGTGCGCCTGGTCGAGAGCGGTTACGGCACGGCCGCGCCGCTCGAAGAGTACATGCTCGATTCAGGCTGGAACGTGAGAGCGCTGAGCACGGCGGCGCCTCGGGTCGAGTTCGAGAACACCAATGCGATCGGGCTCGGCAAAAAATACAGCCGGCTCCCCGTCCCGGGCGGAGGCCACATTTTCCCGGCCTACGACCTGAACCATTCTTACGAAGAGACAGACGTCTTCGTCACCATGGCCAAGCTCAAGGATCACGCCACCTGCGGCGTGACGCTGGCTCTGAAGAACAGCTTCGGCATCACGCCCTCGTCGATCTACGGCGACGATGCGGGCGAGGACGAGCCGAACGAGAAACCGACCAAGGGGCGCGTCAGCGTCTGCCATTTCGGCAAGCGGCCGCCGGCGCGGATCGCCCCGCAGGAGATCGACCCCCGTTCGAGCCGCGAGCCGGGCTACCGCGTGCCCCGAATCACCGTCGATCTGGTGGCGGCGCGGCCGATCCACCTGGCGATCATCGACGGGATCGAAACCCTGGCCGGCGGCGAGGGTCCCTGGATTCCGGGCATCCGGCCGGTCGCTCCCGGCGTCGTCATCGTCGGGACGAACCCGGTGACGGCGGACGCCGTGGCGACGGCCGTTATGGGCTACAATCCGCGGGCGCGGCGGGGCGAGGCGCCCTTCACCGACTGCGACAACACGCTGCTGCTGGCCGAAGAGAAAGGAATAGGGACGGCGGACCTGAGCAAGATCGAGGTCATCGGCGTTCCCCTCGCCGAAGCGAGGTTCCCGTTCCGCGCCTGAGGCGGTAGTAACTCGCCGAAAACCGGCCACATTCTGGAGTTTTCGTCCTGGTTTCGGTACAATTGTGGGCAGAATAGCGCTCCCGTCGGAGCCGCCCGATGCACTGGCCGGCCTTGTCCAACCTCAGTGAGTTTCCCACCGCGGCGCTGCTTTCGCTGCTCGACGTTCTCGCGGTCGCCTTTCTGCTCTACCAGTTCTTCACGATGATTCACGGGCGGCGGGCGTTCCACATCCTGGCCGGGCTGGGGGTGCTGGCGGGGATCTACGGCATTGCGGTGCTCGCCCGGTTCCAGCTCCTGCGGACGCTGATGGAGACGCTGGCCCCCTACACAGCCTTCGGACTGATCGTGATCTTCCAGTCGGAGATTCGCCGCTTTCTGGCGCGGATCGGAAGGCGTCGGTGGATATTCGCCGGCGAGGGCTCGAGCCGCCGTGAAGTCGCCGAAGAGATCGCGCTGGCGGTCGGCGATCTGGCGGCCTCGCGGACCGGGGCGATCATCGTCCTGGAGCGGGACATCGGGCTGCGAACCTTCATTGAAAGCGGCATTCGCATCGACGGGCTGCTGTCGCGAAACCTGCTGCTGGCGATCTTCCAGCGCAACGGCGCCCTGCACGACGGGGCCGTAATCGTGCAGGGAGATCGGATTGCGGCGGCGGCCTGCTTCCTGCCGCTGAGCGTCAACCCGCGACTAGCCAGCACGATGGGAACGCGGCACCGCGCTGCGGTGGGGATCACCGAGGAGTCGGACTGCCTGGCGATCGTCGTTTCCGAGGAGACCGGCGCGATTTCGGTGGCGGTCTCCGGAGAGATCATCTCACGGCTCACCCCCGGCGACGTCGAGCGCCGGATTACCGATCACTTTGGCCGGCGGGAAATGGTGGAGGCTGGGGCGGTGCGGCCCCAGACGGAAGAGCCGATCCGGCCGGCGGAAGCTCCGTTTGAGGAAGCGCGCGGTTGATTCGGAGTTTCCTTACCCGAAACGCAGGCTGGAAACTGCTGTCGGTCACTCTGGCCCTGCTCTTGTGGTATCTGATCGTACGCGATCCGGATCTGGCGACCTCGGTCAACGTGCCGGTGCTGTTCAAAGCGATGCCGCAGGATCTCGAGATCAGTTCCGATTTGCCGGACCGCGTGCAACTGGAGGTGCGGGGACCCTCCAAGCAGCTGGCACCGCGAAATCTGGCGACGGCCGCGGTGGTGCTGGATCTGGGCGGCGTCCACGGTCCGGGCGAGCGGACCTATACGATCACACGCGAGAATGTTTCACTGCCCAATAGCGTGACCTTTACGCGGGCGATTCCTTCACAGATCCGGCTGCACTTTGAGCATCGCGTCAGCCGGGACGTGCCGGTGCGGGTGCGGTTTTCCAAGTCCCCGCCCAAGGGCTACGCGGTGGTGGGCGAAGAAGTGATTCCGGACAAGCTCCGCGTCGTGGGGCCGGAGACCAGCGTCGAGCAGGTAAACTTTGTGGACACGGATTCGATCGATCTGAGCACGGTGGTCGCCAACGCGGAATTCAAGGTGAACGCATTTGTCGCCGATCCGTGGGTGAGGTTCGAATCCCCGCCGGTGGTGCGGGTGAAAGTTTATGTCGAGAAGGCCCGCTAAGCCGTCGCACTGATCTTACAGGGCATGGAAAGAGAACTGTTCGGCACGGATGGGATTCGCGGCGTCGCCGGGGAGTTTCCGCTCGACCCGCCGACGGTCTACGCAGTAGGTCGGGCGTTGGGAGAATGGGCCCGGGGGCATGGCGAACGACCGGAAGTGGTCATCGGAATGGACACGCGCGAATCCGGGCCGTCTCTGGCGGCGCTTGTGGCGGAAGGGCTGGCGCGCGCGAGCGTGCGGAGCCGCTTCGCCGGCGTGATCACCACGCCCGGCGTGGCTTACCTGACCAGGACGGGGGACTTCGTGGCCGGCGTGATGATCTCGGCGTCACATAACCCGTACCGGGACAACGGCATCAAGATTTTCGACCACTCGGGTTACAAATTGCCGGACGAGGTCGAGCGGGCGCTGGAGCGCGAGATCTTCCGGCTGCGCGAAAGCGGGATCGAACCTCAGGCGGCCGAGTTGGCCGTCGAGGAAGAGCTGGTGCGCACCTACCTCGACTATCTGGCCCGGACCAGCGGTCTGCTCGACGGCGTTTCGATCGTGGTCGACTGCGGCAACGGCTCGGCGTCGCGTCTGGCGCCGGCTTTGTTCGGGAGGCTGGGCGCGCGAGTGCACGCGATCGGCTGCGAGCCGGACGGGCGAAACATCAACCTCGGCTGTGGCGCGCTGCATCCGGAACGGCTTCAGGCGGAGGTCGTGGCCCGGAAGCCGGATCTGGGCGTGGCCTTCGACGGGGATGCGGACCGGGCGATCTTCGTGGCGCCAAGCGGCAAGATCGTCGACGGCGATCTCGTGCTCTACATCTGCGGCCGGGCCTGGCTGGAGAAGGGATGGCTGGGCGGCAACAACGGGCGCCCGGTGATCGTGGCGACGATCATGTCAAACCTGGGGCTGGAGAAGGCCGTTCGGTCCTGGGGCGCCGAACTGATCCGGACGCCGGTAGGTGACAAGTACGTTCTTGAGGAGATGCTGCGGCGCGACGCCAAACTGGGCGGGGAGCAGTCCGGCCATGTCATCTTCCGGCGTTACGCGACGACGGGCGACGGGCTGCTGACGGCCCTCCGCGTGCTCGAAGTGATGCGCGAGACCGGCGCGACTCTGGACGAACTGGCTGCGGGATTCGAGCTCTACCCGCAGCGCGTCACGAGCGTTCCGGTGAAGGCCAAGCTGCCGCTCGACGAGCTCGAAGCCGTCCAAGCGGCCATCGAGCGCGCGCGCCGATCCCTCGGCGACTCCGGGCGCGTGCTGGTGCGGTTTTCGGGGACCGAGCTCAAGGCGCGCGTGATGGTCGAGGGGCCGGATTCGGCACTCGTCGACCGGCACGTCGAAGAGATCGTGACGGCCATCGAGCGGGAACTGGGCGCCGGCGAGGCCGTCGGCTCCTAACCGGTACTCACACGGAGGTTGCTTCCATGAGAATCTTAGCGATCAGCGATCTGCTGGAGGAGTTTGCGTTCGTCGATCGCCTGCCGGAAGTGATCCGCGGCGCGGGCGTCGAGGCAGTCGTCTTCACGGGAAACATTCTCCGGGCCGACCAGCGCGAGGCCGAATGGTCGCGCGCCCTGGCCGAAGGGCGCGCCCCGCGCGCCGATCAGCCCGAGGGTGGCTCGGGAGCGCGACGACGACGCCGCGTCGCTGGGCCGCTTTTTCCAAGTGCTCAGCTCGCTCGGCGTTCCCGCCTGTCTGGTCCCGGGACGCACGGACGCGCCGGAGCGGTTATTCCTGCAAGCCGCTTGCAACGCCGAAATCGTGGCGGCAAGGATCTATAACGTGCACCGGAGTTTCGCCCCGCTCGGCGGCAATTGGATCGCAGCCGGCTTCGGCGGCGAGATCACCGAAGAAGAGCGGGACCATGACTTTTTTCTGCGCTACCCCGGTTGGGAGGCGCAATTTTCGCTGGAGTTTCTGCGCCATCTGGACCAGGATCGCATCCTGGTATTCCATACGCCGCCGGCCGATGAACTCCTGGGGCGGCCCACGGGCGGCCATCAAATCGTCGGTCACATCCTGAAGACTTACAGCCCCCGGATCGCTTTCTGTGCATCGCCGGGCGGCCGCCGCGGCAAGCTGACGTTGGGCAACACGCTCGTCGTGTTTCCTGGGCGGCTCGCCGAAGGCGATTACGCGATCGTGGACACCAAGGAGCGCATGGTCGCTTTCGGCGATCTCCGCTGAGCGCTTGCACGCTTACCAGATCAGTTTGAGCGCCATCTGGCCGATGCGCGCGTCGCGCGCCGAGGTCACGCGGCCGAACGTCGCCGACCCGAACGTTGTGCCCACGCCCGCAAACTGCGTGTGGTTGAAAAGGTTGAACCACTCGGAGCGGAACTCGAGCTTGACGGCCTCGGTGAGCGCGAACTGCTTGTGAATGCCTAAGTCGAAGTTGTTGATGCCCGGGCCGCGGCCGGCGGAGTTGTAGCCCAGCGTGCCGTAAGTGCCTGGATCCGGCAGCGCGTAGATCGACGTGTCGAACCAGGCATCTACGCGCCGCGGCTGCGAGACCCGGCCGTTGATGTTCGGCCGCTGGCCCGGAGCGGCATTGCCGGCCCGGTTGGGCGAAATCGTGACGTTCAGCGGGCTGCCGCTCTGGAAGGAAGTGATGCCGGCGAGCGTCCAGCCGCCGAGGATGCGCCCGGCGAGCGTCGACTGGTCACGGAAGCCCGGAATCTCCCACAGGTAGCTGACGACGAAGATGTGCGGCACGTCCTGGCCGGCGAGGCCCCGCGTGAGCCGGTAGTTGTAGCTGTCCATCGGCGCGCAGTAGAGCGAATCGCAACCGGCCGTGGTCGTCTTGCTGAACGTGTAGGCGGCGCGGAGCTGAAATCCGTTAGCGAACTGGCGGTCGAAGAGCACCTGGAGGCTGTGGTATTTCGAGCCGGAGCTGAACTGCCACTGTTGAAGGGATGCAAATCCGGCGTAGGGCCGCACGGCGTTGACGTTGACACGTCCCAGGGCCACGTCGGCGCTGAGCGAGCGCGGCTGGTTGATGTCCGGCCGCTGCGGCTGGTGGTAGCCATGGTTGCCGACGTAGCTGGCGCCGAGCTTGGTTCGGGGCAGGATTTCATGCTCCAGGCCGAAGTTCCAGGTCCAGACGGTGGTGATGAAACCTTCTTCCTGGGTCGGCTGGAAGGTGGTGGCCTGCGGGATCCGCGCGCCCCCGCCGGGGTTGCGTAACAGCGTGTTGAAAATGGTCGGCTGGAGCGAGAACGGAGGCTTGGTGCCGCCGCAGCAGTCATAGTAGTTCCCCACCGGCGCGTCGAAGAAGGCCCCGGCGCCGGCGCGAATCGCCGTCTTGCCCCGCGCCGTCGGATCCCAGGCCAGATCGAGCCGCGGCCCGAAGTTGGTGTACCGGGTCTTGACGATGCGCCGCCCGTACGGCGAATCCTTGCCGGCGACGAAGACGCCGTTGAGGAAATAAGTGTTCGGATCGAAGGTGCCGGGGATCAGGCGCCCGGTGGCGCGATCGATCTGCGGCGCCTTGGCCGGATCGAAAAAGCGCGGGCTCCAGTTGGAGTTGCGGTCGCCCTTCTGGATGGTGGGCGGGTACAGCGACCAGCGCAGGCCGAGACCGAGCGTGAAGCGCGAAGTCAGCTTGATCCGGTCTTCGATGTAGGGTTCGACGCGCCAGGTCCGGTTCGGCGCCAGCAGCGGCTCGGTGTTTTCGATGTAGGAGAAGGCGCGTCCCGTCAGAAAGTCCGCCAGCGCATACCCGGTGGCCGACCCGTCGAAGGTGAACGTGCCGTTGGTCTGATAGTCGGCGCGGTTGTGGTAGTAGAGGCGGGCGATGTCGCCCCCGAAGTTGAAGGTGTGCCGGCCGACGATGCGCGTCATGTGCTCGCTCCACTTGAAGACGTTCATCACGCGAGGGTGCGGGTGTTCGTTGTTGACGTGGCTGCCGGCAAAGCCGCTGATGTTGAGCGTCGGCATCTTGCTTTGCAGGTTATTCGGGCTGAGCTCGGGGATGGCGACGATGCGCTGGGCGGTGACGCCGATCGGCACGGGATATTCGTTGCGGCGCATGTACATGAAATGGGTGGCCGCCACCGTTGTCGGGCTGATCGTGAAGGTCACGTTCACCATCAGGTTCTGGTCACGCGTGTCGTTGGTGATCGAGCAGCCGGGATAGCCGTAGCCGCACCAGCCCGAGCCCCCGATCGCCCACGGAATGTAGTCGAGCAGATTGTTGATGATGTAGCGGCCCGAGACGCG
>JBBIMZ010000211.1:0-6664 GCA_037444135.1 Solibacteraceae bacterium | reverse complement strand
AATTCAGCAAAGTTCTGCGGGCGGTATTTCCGGGCAAGTACCTGATACATCGGGAAGGGCGAACCGCTCAGGCTGACTTTCATGCTAACACGAAGCGGGGCGGCCGAAGCCCGGCGCGATTGCCGGTTATAATGAAACACGAACCAGCCCGTCGCCCTCCTCGAGCGGCGCACGCCTGGCCACCTGCATGCTGCGCGACAAGAGCCTGATTCCCCTCTCCCACCAGCACCACAACGGCCTGGCGCTGTGCGTGCTGACCCGGCGCTCGCTGGCCGAAGACCGCAGCCCGGACAACGTCGCCCGCCTCGCCCGGCGGATCGTCGACCGCTACGAGATCGAGTTGACGAACCACTTCGCCATCGAAGAACAGGTGCTCTTTCCGGCGTGCGAATCCGCGCTGACGCAATCGCTCATCGAAGAGCACCGCCGCTTGGAGGGGCTTGTCGACCGCCTCCGCGCCCGGCCCTCCGCCGAGACCATCGAGGAATTCATGGAACTCCTCCGCCGCCACATCCGGCGCGAAGAGGAGGAGCTGTTCGAGCAGATTCAGCGCGAGTTGCCGCGGGAGACGCTCGAGGAACTGGGCCGCCGGATCGAGGCTCAAGCTGTGCGAGTGTGTTTATGATCGACAACGTCCTGCTGGAAACCGATCTTCCCGACGTCGAGCTGGTGGCGCGCGGCAAGGTCCGCGACATCTACCGCGCCGGCGACGATTCGCTGTTGATCGTGGCCACGGACCGGATCTCGGCTTTCGACTACATCCTTGCCAGCGGCATTCCCCGCAAGGGTGAGGTGCTCACGCAGCTTTCGCTGTTCTGGTTCGACTTCCTCAGAGACGTGGTGCGCACCCATCTGATCACCGCCGACGTCGACCGGTATCCGGAGCCGCTGCCGCGCTACCGCGACCAGCTCGAAGGCCGTTCGATGCTCGTGCGCCGGGCCCGGATGCTGGAAGTCGAATGCGTCGCGCGCGGCTATCTGTCCGGTTCCGGCTGGAAAGACTATCTGGCCACCGGGGCCGTCTGCGGCATCCCGCTGCCCGCCGGCCTGGTCGAAAGCGCCGAGCTGCCTGAGCCGATTTTCACGCCCGCCACCAAGGCCCAGTCCGGCCACGACCTCAATATCTCGTTCGAGGAGGCGGCCGCAAGGGTCGGGCGCGACGTCGCCGAGCGCATCCGGGAGCTCACGCTCGAGATCTACCGCCGGGCGGCCCGCTACGCGCGCGAGCGCGGCATCATCATCGCCGACACCAAGTTCGAATTCGGCTTCATGGACGGCGAGCTCGTGCTGGCCGACGAGGCGCTCACTCCGGATTCGTCGCGCTTCTGGCCGGCGGCCGGCTACCAGCCCGGCGGTCCGCAGCCTTCTTTCGACAAACAGTACGTGCGCGACTATCTGGAGTCGATCCGCTGGAACAAACAGCCGCCGGCCCCCGCGCTGCCCGAGGACGTCATCCGAAACACCAGCGCCAAGTATCTGGAGGCCTACCGCCTGCTGACGGGCAAGTCGCTGTGAGCTTCAACTGGCTGGATTATCTGCTCGTGCTGATCGTGGCCGCCTCGGTGGCGGCCGGCGTGGCCAAGGGCTTCGCCCGCAGCGGCATCGGGCTGCTGGCGGCCCTGGTCGGCCTGCTGCTCGGCATCTGGTTCTACGGCGCGGCCGGCAGCTTCCTTCTGCCGTACGTCAGCACCCCCGCCATCGCCAACTTCATCGGCTTCTGGATCGTTTTCCTCGCCTGCCTGCTGCTGGGCGCACTAACAGGCAAGCTTCTGGCGGTGCTCTTCCGGTGGGCGGGACTGTCGTGGTTCGACCGGGCGCTCGGCGGCGTGTTCGGCCTCCTGCGCGGCCTGGTCGGCGCCGTCGCGCTCGTGCTGTTGCTGCTGGCCTTTCCCCGCCAGGCGCCCTCGCAAGCCGTCGCCGGCTCCCGTTGTGCGCCCTATTTGGCGGGCGCGGCGCGCGCCTGCGCCGCGATGGCGCCGCGCGAGTTGCGCGACGCTTTCCAGGCGAGCTACGAGCGCGTCAAAGAGATCTGGAAGCGGGCCGGGAAGGCGCCCCAGGCGCTACCTCGCACCGAGATCTGATCAAAACTTCCGGCTCCACTGGGCCGGCCAGCGTTCGATGACCACCTTCTTGTCCGTGTAAAATTCGACGGCGTCCCACCCCTGGCCGTGGAGTGTCCCGAAAAAACTGTCCTTCCAGCCGCTGAAGGGAAAAGACGCCATCGGCGCCGCCACGCCGATGTTGACGCCGATGTTTCCGGCGGGCGCCTCGTAGCGGAACCGCCGCGCGGCCAGTCCGCTGGTGGTAAAGATCGAGGCCGCATTGCCGTAGGGATTCGCGGCGATGATCCGAATAGCTTCATCAAGATCCCGCGCTTCGATCAGGCTGAGCACGGGCCCGAAGATCTCCGTGCCGGTCAGCCGGCTCTCGGCCGGGACCCCCTCGAGCACCGTGGGCTTGACGAAGCTGCCCCCTTCGTATCCCGGTATCGTCGCGGCCCGGCCGTCGACGACCGGGCGGGCGCCGTCGCGCAGCCCCTCGGCGATCAACGCCTCGATGCGCTTCTGGCTTTCGCGTGAAATCACGGGTCCCATCTGGACGCCCTCCTCGAGACCGTAGCCCACGCGAATCGACCGGGCCGCCTCAGCGATGGCGTCCCGGAAGCGCTCCCGCGCCTCCCCTACCGTCACCGCGACGGAGACGGCCAGACAGCGCTGCCCGGCGCAGCCGAAAGCGCTGTCGCTGATCACCTGAGTCGCCGAACCGAGATCGGCGTCCGGCATCACCACGACGTGATTCTTCGCGCCGGCTTGACACTGCACGCGCTTGCCGTGGGCGGCGGCGCGGGCATAGACCTGCCGCGCCACCGGCGTCGAACCGACGAAACTGACCGCCCGCACCAGCGGGTGGTCGAGCAACGCCTCAGCCGCCGGCCGAGCCCCGTTCACCAGATTCACCACGCCCGCCGGCAGTCCCGTGCGCTCGAGCAGCGCGAAGATCTTCTGCATCGTGAGCGGCACCTTCTCGGAGGGCTTGAGTACGAACGTGTTGCCGCAGGCGATCGCATAGGGCAGGAACCAGAGCGGGATCATCGCCGGAAAATTGAACGGCGTGATCGCCGCCACCACGCCGAGCGGCTGCCGGATCATGATCTCGTCGACGCCGGGCGCCACGTCCTCGAGGTTGTAGCCTTGCATCAGCATCGGAATGCCGCAGGCGATCTCGACGTTTTCGACGCCCCGACGGAGTTCCCCGCGCGCCTCGGCGAGCGTCTTGCCGTTTTCCATTGTGATCGTGCGCGCCAGCTCCTCGAGGTTCTCCTCGAGGAGCTGTTTGAGGCGAAACAGGTACTGAATTCGCTCGCCCGGCGGCGTCCCCCGCCACAGCGGGAAGGCCGCCGCGGCGGCTTCCACGGCTGCCGCCACGTCGCCCGCATCGCCGACCGGGACCTGACCGAGCAACTCGCCCGTGGCTGGGTTGCAGAGTTCCATCCACTCGCCGGAAAGCGCCCGGCGCCACTGGCCGCCAAGGTAGTTTTGCACCTGCTCGGTAGCGCTCGCACTCATGACTACGAGTATGGCACGCCGCCGGCGGCAAGCGGTCCGCCGCGGGCGGCCCTCAGACGCCGTCGAGCCGGGTCAGCCCGGCCTCGAGCGCCCACTGGACGGCTTGGGCGAACTCGGCGCGCGTGATCGGACGCGCGATCTCCGGATACCTGTGCGCCCGGTGCTCCGGCCGGTACTGCGCCATCAGATTGACATAAGCGCCGGGCGAGAGCTCCTGCGCGACCCATCGGACGAACTTGTCCGTGCCGGCGACGTTGTTGGGCAGCACCAGATGGCGGATCATCAAGCCCCGCAAGGCGACCCCCTGCTCATCGACCACCACGTCGCCCACCTGGCGGTGCATCTCCTTGATCGCCGCCGCGGCGGCCTCGGGATAGTCGCTCGCGCCCGGCGAGTACCGGGCCGCCATCGCCCCGTCCATGTACTTGAAGTCAGGCAGATAAATATCGACGATGCCGTCGAGCAGGCGGATCACTTCAAGCGATTCGTAGCCGCCGCAGTTGTACACCAGCGGGAGGCGCAACCCCAGGACGATCGCCGTTCGCAGCCCGCTGATGATGTTCGGCACGACGTGCGTCGGCGTCACCAGGTTCACGTTGTGGCATCCCAGTTCCTGCATGCGGACCATCAGCCGTCCGATCTGCTCGTCGGAGACGAAGGTTCCGTCGCCCCGGTGATTGATCTGCCAGTTCTGGCAAAAGACGCAGCGGAGGTTGCAGTTGGAAAAGAAAATCGTTCCCGAACCGCCGCGGCCCACGAGCGGCCGCTCCTCGCCGAAGTGGGGGTGGGCCGAGTAGACCTTGGCCCGCGAGGTCGACTGGCACACGCCCATCTCCCAGCGGGCGCGGTTTACCCCGCAGGCCCGCGGGCACAAAGAACAGCTCTTATAAATCTCTTTGAGGGCCCGGATGCGCTTTTCCAGTTCGCCCGAGCGCTCCAGCTTCACGTAGGCGGGTTCGAACTGCCGGCGGGGCATGACCGGAAGCGGCTCTCTGACGGGGGTCCGCCCGCCTGGCAGCGACGTGATCGACACGAGACCAGTTCCCAGAACTTTGACGGCGAAGTCGCGGCGGGTATCGCTCATGGCGGCCTCCAGCCACCCCGGCGCCGTCCCAGCTTGCCACCTCAATTATAGCCCGATCCTGGAAAAAGTGGTCCGGGAAAAGTCACGCCGCGCCGCCTCAGCCCGCCACTCCGGCCGAGCCGGCCGAATTGCGTTTCAGAGCCAGTTTGACCAAGCCCGCCAGATCGTGAATGTCGAGCTTTCGCATCAGGTTGGCGCGATAGGTGTCGATCGTCTTCGGGCTCAACTCCAGGCGCGCCGCGATCTCTTTGGCCCGCAAGCCTTCCACAAGGAGGGAATAGACCTGAAACTCGCGCCGGCTGAGCAGATCGAGCGGATCCTTTTCATCGCCGTTCGGGCCGCTGAAGACCTTGCCCATCTGTACCGAAGGGCTGACATAAACCCCGCCGTTTAACACCTGACGAAACGCGGTTAACAGGTGCTCGACCGAATCGGAGGTGAGAAGGTAGCCTGAGGCGCCGCTGCGCAGAACCTCGAGCACCGTCTTGCGGTCGGTGCGATGGGAAAGGATCACCGCGCGGGTGCGCGCCCCTGAGAGACGCAACTGGCGCACCAGCTCGAGAGTGAACAGTTGCGGCAGGTCGAAATCCAGCAGCGCCAGATCCGGGCCCAGCGATTGCAGGAGGGTGAGGGCTTCGCGGCCGTCGGCGCACTGGCCGGCTACGCGAAACCGGCCGGTGCGTTCGCAGAGGGCAGCCAGACCTTCGCGGATGAGAGTGAACGGCGCTCCCACCACGATCGAAGACTTCCTGCCTTGCTCCATCGTCGGCGGCCCCGACCGCCAGCCACGCCATCTCGCCGGCGTAGCGGTCGGACCCCGCACCCGGCGGTCCGGCCGGTGGCTGGCGCATCTACCCTCGAGGGATAGTGCGGGGGCCGTCGATTTCTCTCACAAGAACGAGGGGCGACCCGCGGGCGCCGGTCTCAACTGAAGCTGCGAACCGCCGCGGCCTCGTTGTCGAAGACCTCGAACACCGTGTACAGCTTCGTGATTTGCAGCAGATCCTGGATGCGCTTGGTCAGGTTGAGGAGCTTCAGCTGCCCTCCCTGGTTGGTGACCGTGGTGTAGGCCGAGACCAGCTCGCCGATGCCCGAACTGTCAATGTAGCTCACTTCCGCCAGGTTCAGCAGCAGTTTCTTCTCCCCCTTGCCGACCAGCTCGCGGATCGTGTCACGAAACGTGCTCGAGGCCTCTCCCAACGTGATCCGGCCGACCGCGTCGATGACGGTCACGTCTCCCACTTTTCGAGGTGTCAGTTTCACGCTCACTGCGTTTCTCCTTCCGTTGGAACCACTTGCACTCGTTTTACGATTTTTGATTCAGATACTTGACCAGCTTGAATTCGGTGCCCGTGGGCTCGCGCCTGCGGATCTCAAACTCGTCCATGAATGCTTTGATCAGGAAGATGCCCCGGCCGGACTGGCTCAGCAGGTTCTCCTGCGCCAGCGGGTCCGGCAGCGATGCCGGATCGAACCCCTTGCCCTCGTCCGCCACGGTCACCGTCAGCCGGTCGGGCCGCTTGGACACGGTGAGCCGAACCTTTTTGTAGCGGCTGTAACAGTTGCCGTGCACCACGGCGTTGACCACCGACTCGCGCACCGCCATGCCGATGTGGTACTGCTCGTCCTCCTCGAAGCCGAGTTCCTGGGCCGCCTTCACGGCGAGCTGCTCGGCGATGTCGGCGCTCTCCAATGTCGAGTCCAAATAGGAAACCACGCTCGTGGTCTCGCCGGACTTGTTCTCACCCATGTCTGCGCTCCGGCCGGCCGCGTGGCTAGTCGGAAAAGGTTACCTTAAAATAGGGTAGCGAAAAAGTCAAATCGGAGGTGGGCTGTTGGCGGGTTCGAGGTGCGCAGGTCTGGGGAAAGCCATCTGGTGGCTGCTGGCGGCGGGTGTCGGGCTCGACGCGCAGCCGCAACGCGCGCCGGCGATCAAGGCCGCGGTCGTCGATTTGACGCACTCGTTCGAGGCGGCGACGATTTACTGGCCCGCCGATCGCCATTTCGAGCGGAG
>JBBIMZ010000210.1:0-6688 GCA_037444135.1 Solibacteraceae bacterium | reverse complement strand
TGCCTCGCGATAGACAGGCAGCAGCTCGCGAACTTGTTCGAGGGCAGCCAGCTTGGTCAACTGTTCGCTGGTAAGAGCGTTCCGAAGTTCGTTGCGAAGGCGCTGCTCAGCGGCGGAGATCTCGCGACGGATCCGCTCGACCTCGGCATAGCGCAGGCCGAGCGCCGACGGATCGAGCGCCTCTTTTCGCGTCTCCTCGGCGATTTCCGCGCGCAATTGATCGAGGCGCCGCCGCTTTTCGGCGACCCAACGGTTGAACTCGAGATTCTTGTCGTGGATCAGCCGTACTTGACCATCCGTTAGTCCGAGGAATAGCCTAAGTGCCGGAGGGGGCAAGACGCTCGATTCGGGCGTTCCAGGGTTCGGCGCTTGCGCCATCAAGACCGCCGCCCCCAGGATGATGGCTGCGGTATAGCTCATACACCACCAGTCTACAGCCGATTCCTCTGCGTGGAGTCCCCGTCCCCAGGCGCCTTGCAGGAGTCAACTACCGCTACGGCGCGTTGCGCCAGGCCACCAAGTTGTTGAAGACGGACTGCGTGATGCGCGTGCCGTAATTGTGGTCACTGTGCGGCACGAAGCTCGAGTCAATCGAAAAATGCATGCCGAACTGCTTATTCCGTACCCTCGGTGCCAGGCGCCTCAGCGCCTGATGAGGCGGATCTTCACGGCGAGGTCGCGCTCGAGCGGCGGCACGGCGAGCCTGAGGACGCCGCCGGCAACCCGGGCCTGGAGCGTCCGGCTCACGCCGCCTTTCCAGGTGTCCCAGAACTCGATGCGGTAGTCGCCCTCCGGCATCTCCCGCAGGCGAACCTCCGCGTCCAAGACAGGCGGAATGGGTTCGCGGTGAATCACCCGCCACCAGGTGTGCTTCTTGTTCTGAAGCCAGAGAATCGACAGCGGCTCGCCGCGCAGGCCGATGGCGCGCAGGTCCTCGTGGCTGCTCTCGAGCGCCGCCGGCCGGAAGCCTGCCGTCGTGAACGGAATGTCTTCCACGAAACGGGCGACCGGCGCGAAGTGGAAATAGAGGTTCTTCGGATCCACGTACTGTCCCCACCACCAGATATGGCCGGTTCCCGCCGCACCGAACGCCAGCGGCGCCCACAAGCCGTTGTGGAGATGGACGCCCTCGGCGTCGGCGTCGCACAACGCCCGGATCTCCGGCTTCTCGCGGATGACTCCGAATTCGGCGAACAGGAACGGCTTCTCGAAGTGGCGTACCGGCTCCAGCCACTTGAGCATCAGTCCGGCCATGTCGCGCGCCAGTTCTTCGTCCTCGGGCCGGTGCCAGCCATAGTAGTTGTGCATTTGCGCGAATTCGTTTTCCGGCATCCGCCACATCTCGGGCCAGAAGCCGCTTGAGCAGAGGCTGTTGGTGGTCAGGTGCCCGGCCGGATCGATCGATTTCAGGTAGCGGCACATCTCGCCGTTCCAGTCGAGAATCAGCGCCCGGTCGTCGCGGACCTCCCGGTCGACGGCGTTGATCTCGTTCCACAACTCCCAGGCCATCACGCTGGTGCTGTAGCCCCAACGCGCCACCGTATAGCGCAGGCGGTTCTTGAAGAGCCGCCGCGCCTCCGGCAGGGCGAAGAAATCCCGCATGTTGCGGCACGGACCGCCGTTTGAGACGCTGTAGGCGTAATCCTCCAGGTCGAATTGTTTGCGCGGCTCGCCCCGGGGCGTGATGTGCCGGATCCAGTCGATGCACATCTTCTGGTAGATACCGTATTCCTCCGACAGCTCGAGCACTTGGTCCAGGCGCCAGGCGGCGTCCAGGCGATACTCGCCCATCGGCCCCAGCTCGAGCGCAAAGTAGGGATGGCCGATCCAGAGGCGCCCGTAATTGCCGCCGTGCTTGGCCAGCCGGGGAATCCAGCGGTAGTACTCCGACAGCGGCCCTTCGGCCATGTTCATGCCGATGGCGAAGTACGGTGTGCCGTCGTCGAATTCGAAGTAGTGAGGATCGCGCCGGGAAACCCGGATGTAGCCGCGGCCCGGCGCCGCACGCACCTCGAACGAGATCCACTCCGATTCGGCGGTTCCGCTCCGGTCGCGGGCCAGCAGGCGCACGCGATGGCGGCCCGCCTGAACCGGCAGGTAGCGGAGGCGCCATTCCGGGAGCCCGGTCTCGATCATGAGCTCCTTCGTGCTCCCGTCGCGGCTCCCCCGCACCTGCCGTTCGAAACCCTGATAGAAAAACGCGGGAACCGGCACCGTGCGGCCTGCGGGCGTTTCGACCTCGCCGTCCACGCGGATCTCGTCCGGATCGAACGGCGTTGCGAAGGCGCCGGTGACATCGGCCCGGAGCTCGAGGCGCCCCCACTGGAGCGGTTCGGGCGTCAACACTTCCACGCGGCCGATCTTCAGCGGCTCGTTCCGGGCCCACCGGCTCGTGCCGGCCAGGAGCGGCAGCGCCGCTCCGGTCCACAGGAGCAGCGCTGCCAGCCTCCCGGTCATGATCGGTCTCGCGCTACCAGATGAGCTTCAAAGCCATCTGGATCTGGCGCGGTCCCACCGCCGTCGAGCTGATCACGCCGAAGCTGCCGTAGCCGAAGCCCGGCCCGGGCCGGCCCCACTGCGGCGTGTTGAAGGCGTTGAACATCTCGACGCGGTACTGGAGGTTGAGCTTGTTCTCGGCGAAGTAAGTGTTCTTGAAGATCGACAGGTCGGTGTTGCGCTGGCCGGGCACGCGCACGTCGGGCAGCGTCCGGCTGACGTTGCCGAACGTATACGACGGCGGCTGCGAAAACACGCTCGTGTCGAACCACCGGGCCAGCCGCTCGTCTGTGGTGCCGCCCGTGATGCGCGCGCTGCGGCCGTTGTTGTTCAGCCGCTGCGCCGTGGTGAAGATGAACGTGTTGTTGCTCAAAGCGGCGACGATCATCGGCTGACCGCTCTGGAGCGTGGTGATGCCGTTGACCTGCCAGCCGCTGATGAGCTGGTTGACCACCGGCGGCGCGTCCGCGAAGAATTTCTTGCCCTTGCCGACTGGCAGCTCATAGATATAGCTGACGACAAAGCGCTGGGCGACGTCCATGGACGAGATCGAGCGCTCCAGGCGCCGGTTGTAGGAATCGAGCTTCGAGGCGCCGATGCCCAGTTCGACCGAGCTGGCGATCGGCCCCAGGAAGCTCACCGCTGAGGAGGCATTGTCGATCACTTTGCCGGTCGTGTAAGCCACCAGGAAGCTGAAGCCCTGCGAGAAGCGCTTGTCCACGCGGATCGTCATGCCGTGATAGATCGAATCCGCCGTGGGCTTGCGGAACGAGCCGACGCTGGTGTAGTGCGGCCACGGTCGCAGAAGCTGGCGGTACTCGACCGTCGGGCGGCTGAGAGCCGACAGCGGATTGGTGATGACTCCGAAGAACGGATTGTCGACCACCTTGAGCAACTCCGACCCGAGGCTCATCCGCGCCGGCTGCAACTGGTTGTACTGGAAAGTGCCGTCGCCGTCCACCAAGCCAAGCCCGCGGTTGCCCAGATAGCCGATCTCAGCCACGATGTTGCCCGGCAGCTCGTGCTGGATGTTCAGGTTCCACTGGTGAATCTGGGAGTTCTTGTAGGCGTCGAAGTTGGACTCGCCGATGCCCAGCCCGATGTTGGTGGCCGCGCCGAGCGAGCGCCCCGGCGGGAAGTTGAAGCCGTCCGGGAACGGGTTGCTGAGCGTGGCGTAGATGGTGCGCATGCTGTCGAAGGTGCTGTAGAAGGGGGTGGATGTGCGGAAGCCTTCCATGCCGCTGGCGCCGGTGGTCCCCGAGGCCTGCATCGCCGAGGGCGCATAAGTCATGGCGTACCCGCCCCGGATCGCCATCTTGCGCGTGGCCTGGAAGGCGAAGCCGAACCGCGGCCCGAAGTTGTTCTTGTCGGTGGGCGTCTGGCGGCGGTTCTCCGCCGTCACAAAATGCATCGCCCCGCGCAGATCGCCGCAGGCCGGGCAGGCGGAGGCGGGCACTTTGCCGGCGATGGGCGACGGCTCGTACATGTTGAAGAACGAGTAACGGTTGAACCGCTCGGTGCGCGGAATGTCCAGATCGTAGCGCAGGCCTATGTTGAGCGTCAGCTTGCGCGTCACCTTCCAGTCGTCCTGAATGTAGCCGGCAAAGTAGGAGCTGGCCGAAGCCGCCGTGCCGTCATGGGTCATCGTGCCGCCGGCCGGCAGGCCGAGCAGGAACGAAGCCAGCGGGAAGCCGGCGGTCGCACTCGAAGTGGCGATCTCCTGCTGCGTCCAGCCGTTGGTAAAGCTGTACTGCGACGACGGGTAGCCGGCCTGCTGGAAATTGATCAGCGGCTTGCGGTACTCGCCGCCGAACTTGATGGTGTGCCCGGTGAGGATCTTCGTCATGCTGCCGGTGAGGGAATGCACCATCGGCGCCATGAAAAGCCGGGTCCAGCCCGACTGGCCGAGGCTGGCCACCGCGCCGCTGAAGTCCATGCGCGGAAATTCTTTGCCCTCGAGGGCCGCCGCCTGCGCCAGATAGGCCGGAAAGCCCAGTTGCGTGTGGTCGATGCCGTCGGAGATGGGCAGGCTTGTCGAGCGCGTCCGCCCGAAGCCGTAGCGCAGGTTGCCGATGAGCGTCGGGTTGAAGGTGAAGGTCTGATCGAGCGAGATATGCGTCGCCCGGCCGTGGCCGGAGCTTCCGCCGGCCGACGTCGCGATGTTGCCGAAGCCGTTGAATGAGCTGCTCCGGTACCAGGAGGTCGACACCCGGGCGAACATGCGCCACCAGTCGGTCCAGTTGCGGTCGATGCGCGTATCCACGCGGTAGCTGTCCGACGGCGCCGTGCCCGCGTTGGTGAAGTTGTTGGCTCCCGTGTAAACGTTCGTCGGCGTCGTGTTGGGCAGCGGGAAGTATTTCATCGCATTGACGGCCACCTTGTCCTGGCGCTGCGACGGGATGCGGTTGCCCGGGAACGGATCGCGGATGTACTTGCCGGGATTGGCGGGGTCGGGCCGCACGGTCAGCGGATCGTAGATGGTGATGAACTGACCGCCGGAGGTCCGCAGGTCGGAGAAGTCGCCGACGCGCCACGGCTCGAGCGGCATCGTGCCGGTGTAGACCGACTGGCTGCGGCTGTTGGTCGCCTCGAAGCCGACGAAGAAGAAGGACTTGTCGCGCCCGTCATACAGACCCGGCAGATAGATCGGCCCGCCGGCGGTGCCGCCCCACTGATTGCGTTTGAAGCTGCCCTTGCCGCGGCCGGCGCGGTTGGCGAAGAAGTTATTTGCATCCAGCTTGCTGTTGCGGAGAAAGTCATACACGGTGCCGTGGAGACGGTTGGTCCCGGATTTGGTCACGACGTTGATGACGCCGCCGGCGAAGCGGCCGTATTCGGCTGCCAGGGAGTTGATCTGGACGTTGAACTCCTCGACCGCATCCACCTGCGGCTCATAGACGCGTGCGTTGATCCCGATGTTGTTCTCCGGCGCGATGTCGGTGACGCCGTCGATTTGCAGCTCGCTGATGGCGTTCCGCGCCCCGCCCATATGCGGCGTGGCGCCGCCTCCGGTCGGGTTGACGCCGGGCGTCAGGTTGGCCAGCGAGAAGACCGCCCGGCCGTTCAGCGGCAGGTCCATGATGCGCTTGTAGTCGATCACCTGGCCGATCGTCGCCGTGTTGACGTCCAGCGGCGGCGGCGTAGCCGTGATCTGAACCTGCTCGGTGACGACGCCGACTTCCAGCGTCAGGTTCACCGTCCGGTTCTGGCCCACGTTCAAGACAACGTTCTCCTGCCGGACCGTCCGGAACCCTTCTTTCTCGACGGCGATCGTGTAGGTTCCCGGCGGCAGGAACGGCCGGAGGTAGCGTCCGGTCGAATCCGTGGTGAGCTGCACTGTTTCGTTCGTGTTCACATTGGTGATGGTGACCTTTGCGTCTGGAACAAAGGCCCCGGAAGCATCTTGCACGGTTCCCTGCAAGGTTGCGGTTGGCGTCTGGGCGAAGATTACCCCTAGACCGGCAATCGCCACGACGAGCAGGGTGGGAATCCTGCGCAGTCGCATACAACTAACCTCCGAGTCCGATTTTAAGCTTCCGGCCCGCGGCGGTCAAGACAGGCTTGATTTTCCCCTGCCGGTTCGCATATTCCTGTACCGGCAGAGGAGGATTTTTTTTCGATGACGATCAGCTCGCTTCAACCTTACGTTCTTTCGGTGTTGCGAATCATCGCCGGCTTCAGCTTCTCGCTTCACGGCTTCCAGAAAATTCTCGGCGTTCTGGGCGGCGCCGGCGGCTCGGGCCAGCCTGCCCAACTTTTCACACTGCCGTGGGTGGCGGGGATTCTCGAGCTCGTCGGCGGTTTGCTCATCCTCGCCGGCCTGTTCACCGTCCCGGTCTCGTTTGTGCTGGCCGGCGAGATGGCTGTGGCCTACTTCATGGCTCACGCCCCGAAAGGCTTCTGGCCGGTGCGCAACGGCGGCGAACTGGCCATGCTCTACTGCTTCATCTTTCTGTACCTGTTCACCGCCGGGGCTGGCCCCTGGAGCCTGGACGCGCTCCTGCGCAACAAACGCGACTAGAAGCGCTATACTAGCTGTGTCCCGCCGGGCACGGCATGACTTCTCTGACTCTGTCCGCAATTGAACCTCTGATCGCGCTCTGCCGCGACGCCGGCGCCGCCATCATGGAGGTGTACGCGGGCCGCGTCGACGTCGCGCACAAAGAGGACGCCTCGCCGCTGCCGCTGGCGG
>JBBIMZ010000209.1:0-6718 GCA_037444135.1 Solibacteraceae bacterium | reverse complement strand
TTACATTTTTTCCAAACACGAGGCTCTTCCTATCTCAAACCCACCGCGGTAATCCCCAGCAGCAGGCGGGCCGCGGCGCCGCGGCCGAACCGGTCCATAAACACGTCGACGAACGCCTTCGTGCGAGCCTTCAGCTCGGCCGGCAGCGGCAGGTACAGCAGCTCAATCGCGGTGCGATTGATCGAATACCGCGCCGCCGCTTCTCCCAGCCGCGCCAGGGAGGCGGTCAGCAGCCCCGGGGCGGCCATGACGCCGAGCGAAGCCGCCCCCACGGCCAGCGGCGCAATCGCCAGCGTTCGGCCCACCCCGAGACGGGCCACGACCAGCGTCGTCAGGGCGACTTGCAGGAGGAAGGTGACCCCGCTCAAGATGGCGTTGAAGCGCCCGAGAAAGGCGGTGAGCTCATCGCCGCTGAAAGCCGCTTTGGCGAGCGCGTTGAACTGAAACTCGACCAGGACCTCGACGCAGAAGGTGATCGCGATGATGCCGACGATCACTTGCAGGTGGCGGTAGCGCGCCAAGGAGCCGGCCAGGTCCTGCAAGCGAAACCGCTGCCGGGCCGGATCGGGCCGGAGCCGGCCGGACAGCTCCCGGCCGCCACGCCGGGCGGCGAAGGCGGCGGCTTTCAGGCTGGAAAAGGCCACCAGGACAAAAACGGCGGCCACCGGGAGCAGGTTCTTCGTGCCCCAGCGGGCGGCCGCCAGCGCGGTCAAGGAACTGCCTGCGGCAGCCCCCGCAATAGCCCCCAAACCGAGCAGGCCGTAGAGACGCTTGGCTTCCCGGCTGTCGAACAACACGCCCGCAATCAGCCAGCCCTGCGCCAGAAAAACGATTCCCAGCAGGCTAACGAAGACGCTGAAGACGTAAAGCAGGCCCGCCGAGCCCACATCGATCACCGCCGTGGCGGCGGCGACCGCCGTCTCGAGCGAGGCCCGCACGGCGACGCTGGTGTACAAGTAAGCCAGCAGCCCGCCGACGGCGGCGATCAGGATGTAAAGGTACGGCAAGCGGCTGATCTCAAAGCGGTTGAGAAACAGCCCCCAAGAGACGGGCTTGAGAATGTTGTTCGCCACCATGATGGAGGCGAAGTACGTGCCCAGGAGCGCCACGCGGCCGTACTCCCCCGGACGGACGTCGAAGGCGCGGCGCCGCAAAGTCCGGAGTCTGCGCATCAGCCGCTACCGGCCCGGGCCAAGGCCGGACAGCGCTTCAGTCGGCCGCCTCGATGCCGATCTGGTGCTCGCGCTGCCAGCGCAGGCGTCCCTGGTATTCCTCATACAGCGTCGTGAGACCGGCCCAGAAATAGCCGCCGACAAACAGCAGCAGGAAGGGGATGGCAAGGAAGTTGAAGGTGCTGATGCAGAAGCCGATCATCGCCAGGAAATAGGCACCGAGCGCAAGCTCGATATACGGCAGCCAGCCGCTCTTGCGCCGGTACTTGGCGCGCTCCGCCGCCGGCCGGCCTGCGCCGGCGATGGCGTATTTGGCCGTGCGCACGAAGCTGGAGGGGATGCGCAGCAGCGCCTCGATCACCGCCCGGGAGTTGATGATGGAAAGCGAGATGCCCGCCGCGATGAGGATCGGCATCAACGCGATCGCCCGCCGCCACGTCCGCGGATAGAGCACGCGCTGCGAGGCCAGATAAAACGCCAGGATCGAGACGAGGGTGGCGACGATCAGCGGAAAATCGATCACCAGCATCTGAAACCAGCCCATGTAAAAGCGCACGATCATCACCGGAAGCATCAGCGCCGAGACCGCAATCATCGCCGGATAGGAGAGGTTCGGCGTGAGATGGAAGATCGCCTCGAGCTTCTCGCGCAGCGGCACCGGCGAGCGCAGGATCTGCGGAAGCAGCTTGAGGGCCACCTGGGTCAAGCCTTTCGCCCACCGGGACTGCTGGACTTGAAACGCGTAGGTGTCCACCGGCAACTCGGAGGGACACTCCACATCAGGCAGGTAGATGAATTTCCATCCCTTGAGCTGCGCCCGGTAGCTCAAATCGGAATCCTCGGTCAGCGTGTCGTGCTGCCAGCCGCCCGCATCCTCGATCATGGCTCGCCGCATGATGCCGGCCGTGCCGTTGAAGTTGAAGAACAGGCCGGTGGCGGCGCGGGCCGGATGCTCGAGCACGAAGTGGCCGTCCAGCAGGATCGCCTGGACCTCGGTGAGCAGGTTGTACTCGCGGTTCAGATAGGTCCAGCGCGTCTGCACCAAGCCCACACGCGGATCGGTAAAGTAGTGTACCGTGCGTTGCAGGAAGTCTCTCGGAGGGATGAAATCGGCGTCGAAGATCGCCACCAGTTCGCCCGTGGCGGTCTTGAGCCCTTCGGCCAGTGCGCCGGCTTTGAAGCCGGTGCGGTGCCTCCGGTGGTGGTACTCGATCGGGAATCCGCGGGCGCGATACTCGCCGACGAGGCGTTCGGCGACGGCGTGCGTCTCGTCGGTGGAGTCGTCGAGTACCTGAATCTGGAGCAGGTGGCTAGGATAGTCGAGCTGAGTGACCGCTTCGAGCAGCCGGGCGACGACGAACCGCTCGTTGTACAGCGGCAGTTGGACCGTCACCGGCGGGAGCGCGTCGAACTTCCGGGGCGGCGCCGGCTTCAGGTGTCTTCCGTGCCGCCAATAGCGCCACAGAATGACGTACCGATGAGACCCGTAAATGCCCAGCAGCACCAGCAGCGTGAAGTACGGCGCCATCAGCGCCACGTCGAACCATTCGAGCTGATGGATTCCCGCGAACGTATCGTCGAACAACGTCCGGCTGACCCGCTCCAGAGCAGAGGCGCTCAAGAGGAGGGCAATCGGTGGAAGAGTTGCTACCATAAGCTCGCACCACTACGCGCGACCGATCAGAAACGGATCCCGAAAAGCGTGCTACGGTCTCCCTTCTCCGGCTTGCTCTTGATCGCCGCCGCAATGGAGGCGGCGCTCCTCTCGCTCCACGCTTTCGGCGAGCTTCGTTACCACGTGCCGGAAACGGTTGCCATCTTGTTGCTGGCTTTCTCATTGTACATCGTTTCCGTATACTGGGCGCTCGAATTTTCCGCCGCCGATCGCCGCCTGTTCGGCCTAGCGCTGGGCGCCGCGCTTCTGTTCCGCCTCTCCGCCTGGCCCTTGACACCGGAGCTCTCCGATGACTTGTACCGGTACCGCTGGGAAGGCTTGCTCCAAGCGCGCGGCGGCAACCCGTATCAAAGCCGCCCGACGGATCCGGCCTGGGCAGACCTCCGCGACGAGACCTATGAGCGCATCAGCGGGCGGGACTTCAAGGCCGGCTATGGTCCGCTGATCGAGCTGATGGAGCGGGGAACCTACGCCATCGTGGCCGCATTCACCTCCGACCCATGGAGGCAGGCGTTCTGGTTCAAGCTTCCCGCGGCGCTGTTCGACTTAGGGATCATCGCCACGCTCGCCGCCCTGCTGCGCGCCAGGGGACTACCTGCGCACAGGGTGCTGATCTACGCCTGGGCGCCGCTACCGGTGTTCGAATTCTGGGCGGCGGGTCACAACGACGCGGTGGCGGTCTTCTTTGTCCTACTCGCCCTGTGGCTGGCGGCAAGGCAGCGCTGGACGTGGGCCTTCGCCGCGCTGGCGCTCGCGGCAGGCGCCAAGATCTGGCCGCTCGCTCTGTTTCCTGTGTTCACCGGATGGGAAAAATGGCGCCCGCCGCGCTGGCGCCAGGCGTCGATCGCCGGCCCCGTCGCCGCCGCCCTGGTCCTGCCGTACTGGAGCGATGTCACCGAGAACATCCGTTTCACGAGCGGATTTCTGGGCGGCTGGCGGAATAACGACAGCCTGTACGGCTTGCTGCTCTACCTGGCCGGCGACCGGTACCCGGCCAAATACGCGGCCTTTGCGATCGTCATCCTGGCGGCGCTGGCGGTGACCGGCCGGGCCCTGCCGCTCGAGCGCGCCTCGCTCTGGGTGATTGCGGTGATGCTGGCCGTTTCCGCCAATTGCCATCCTTGGTATCTGACCTGGATTCTGCCGCTGCTGGCCTTGGAACCCGTGCCGGCCCTTCTGCTCTGGACCGGGCTGATGCCCTTGGCCTACCGCGTCGTCATCGGCTGGACCCTGATCGGCCGGTGGAACGGCTCGACGAGCTGGCGGTGGCTCATCTACGTTCCCGTCTACGGCCTGCTGGCGGGCTCGGCTCTGGCGCGGCGCCTGTTTTCGAGCCCGCAGGGGGACAAACGACGACCTCCGACTTAGTGCGGCGGGTTTATTTGTAACAATCCTGAACAAGCCCCCACAATTTGCTTGACTCCCGCGCTCCGTTGTGATAGCGTCCCGCCTGAGGAGGGTGTGATGGGCCGTCCAATCCGGTCACAGTTTTCCGGGTGGGTGCTTGCCGCCGTGGCTCTCTGCGGCTTGCCAGCGGCTGCATTCGGACAGACATTTTACGGGTCCGTCGTGGGAACGGTGACGGACGCGACCGGCGCCGTGGTCCCGGAGGTGAGCGTCACGCTCACCAACATCGGCACCGCCGAGCGGCGAACGATGCAGACGGACGCCGGAGGAAATTATCTCTTCGTCAACCTCGTTCCCGGCCGCTACCGGCTGGAGATGCAAAAGGAGGGCTTCAAGCGCTTCACGCGCGAGCCAATCGTCGTCGAAGTCCAGGCGGCGGTGCGGATCGACGCGGCGCTGGAGGTCGGCGAGGTGACGCAAACCGTCGAAGTGAGAGCGGAGACGCCGTTGATGCAGACCGAGAACGCCTCGCTCGGCCAGGTCGTCGAAGCCCGCAAGGTGCTCGAGATGCCCTTGAACGGCCGCAACGTGCTGAACCTGGTGACGCTCGTACCGGGGGTCGTGCCGCAGGGCCAGTCAATGCAGAATCCGACCGGCACCAATCCCTTCGCTTGGGGCAATTATCAGATCGGCGGCGGTCAGGCGAATCAGAGCGCCGCTTACCTGGACGGCGGGCCGGTCAACGTGAGCTACATCAACCTGACGGCGCTGGTGCCGACGCAGGACTCCATCCAGGAGTTCCGCGTCCAGACGAACAACCTGGGCGCCGAGTTCGGCCGCTTTGCCGGCGGCGTCGTCAACCTCACAACCAAATCCGGGACCAACAGTTTCCACGGCACGGCCTACGAGTTCCTGCGCAACAAGGCGCTCAACGCCAATACGTTCTTCAACAATCGCGCCGGCATCGAACGGCCCGCTTTCACGCAGAACCAGTTCGGCGCCAACCTGGGAGGGCCGATCGTCCGGGACAAGCTGTTCTTCTTCGGCTCCTACGAAGGATTCCGGCTTCGCCAAGGCCAGTCGTTCACCTACACCGTGCCGACGGAAGCGATGCGGCCAACGTGCGCACGGCCGGCGGCGCGCTCGTGCCGATCTATGACCCGTTGACCACGTGCGGCCGGCTCGGCAACCCGCCCTGCGCCGTCGACGCCAACGGCCGCGAAATCATCACGCGCCAGCCCTTCCCGAACAACATCATTCCCAACGACCGCATCGACAAGGCCGCCCGCGCCATGATCCCTCTGTGGGCCTTACCGAACGGCCCCGGCCTTCCCTTCACCGCCGTCAACAACTACACCGCCAACGCGAGCGTGGGCGGCAACAACGATCAGGGAACCGGCCGAGTCGACTGGACGGCGAGCGACAAGCAGCGGCTCTTCGGCCGCTTTACCCGCTGGAGCAATTTGAATCTTCCCATCGATCCTTACAAGACCAAGACCTGCGTCGACCGCTGCACGGAGACGTTCATTACGGATCAGGTCGTCCTGGCCGACACTTATTCCGTCAACCCGACGACGGTCCTCGACGTGCGCCTGGCGTTTCTCCGTTTCGCTTACGACCGGACGCCGGAGACGCTGGGCTACGATCTGACGCAACTGGGCTGGCCGGCCGAGTTCAACAACCTGGTCGCCTTCCGCGTGCAACCGATTCCCCGCGTGCAGGGCTACAACGACGTGTTCGCCACCAACGGCACCGGCAGCCGCATTATCGCCCGCAACGACAGCTATTCGATCGTCCCTTCGCTCACCAAGATCGCGGGCCGGCATACATGGAAATTCGGCGCCGAGCTGCGCCGGCTGACGCATAACTACTATCAGGAGAACAATCCGAGCGGCGCGTTCGATTTCGACACACTGTTCACGGCGCTGACGCCGTTTGCCGCCTCCGGCGGGAACGGATTTGCCTCGTTTCTTCTCGGCTACGGGTCAGGCGGAGGCCTCCGGCAGGCGGCGCTGGTCGCCGGCCAGCAGATTTACCGCTCGTTCTACGCCAGCGACACGATTCAACTGACCAGCCGGCTCACTTTGAACCTCGGCCTGCGCTATGAAGGCCCGGGGCCGTGGTCAGAGCGCTTCGACCGGATGACGGTCCTGTTGCCGGGGGCGCCGAGCCCGATTGTCGGCCGCGACGGAAAACCGTTGCTCGGGCGCTTGGCCCTGGTCAATTCGCCCGACCACCCGAGCCGCAATAACACGGACATGTACCATCTGTTTGCGCCGCGTGCCGGTCTGGCCTGGCGCGCTCTCAGCAAGACGGTGATCCGCGCCGGCTACGGCCTGTTCTTTGTGGGCAACGACGTCGTCTTCGCCACGAGCCCCAACAACGACCTGGTAAACGGCTTCACCAACCCGTTCGTCGGCACGCTCGACGGCTCGCTCACACCGGCCAGCGTGCTGAGCAATCCGTTCCCCGGCGGACTGCTGCCCGCCCCGGGACGCAGCCAGGCCGTCGGTAAGTTCTTTGC
>JBBIMZ010000208.1:0-6745 GCA_037444135.1 Solibacteraceae bacterium | reverse complement strand
TTTCGGCGGTCGCCGGAGCTGCTGCCCGGCGAGATCCCCCATCAGCGTGCGCAGCGTCTTGCCGGAGACGACTTGGCGGAATTCCGGGTAACTCTGGACGAGAAACGTCCGGATCGCCAGCAACTCCTCCGGCCCGGGCATGTAAACGCCGCCGGCCACTTCCACTTCCGTGGCGGAAACGCCGAAATAGTAGCCGGCCGCTTTGTGCTTTTCAAAGCCGCGCCGCGGGAAGTTCGCGGCAATGTGCGTCTTGTAAGGCGTCTTATCCGCACTGAAGCGCGTATCGCGGTAGATGCGATAAATCGCCTCCCGCGGATCGGTGACATGCTCCGGAGCGAAGGTCGCCAGCTCCTGGTTCACCGCGTCGACCAGTTCGACCATCGGCGCTTTGACCTTCTCCTCGAAAACCTCCCTGTTGGCCTGGAACCAATCGCGGTTGTTATTGCGCGCCAGCTCGCGGAAAAAGCGCAGAGCCTCCGCCGGAAATCCGCCGAAACGTGTCGCCATCGACGACTCCTTTTTATAATCGAGTGAGATGTCGACCGCCGAACAGACGAGCGAGCGGCTCGCCGCCATCCCCAACCTTACAGTTTCTCAAAACGTGCCGCTGAGCCGGCATACGCGCTTCGGCATCGGCGGACCGGCCGCCGTCCTGGCCGAAGCCTCCTCCGAGGAGGCGTTTCTGGCCGCCTTGGCCGAAGCCCGCGACAGCGGGAGGCGGAACCAATGTGATCGTTTCCGACGCCGGCTTCCCTGGAGTCGTCCTGCGCTACACCGCCAGCCGGATTCAGGCCCGCGACTCGATCGTCTCGGCCGAGGCCGGAGCCGAATTGCAGGCGCTCGTTGAGTTCACGATCGCCCGGGGCCTGAAGGGGCTGGAGACAATGACGGGCATTCCCGGTTCGGTGGGCGCCGCCGTCTACGGCAATGCCGGGGCCTATGGCCGCTCGGTCTCCGACACGCTGCGCCGGGTTCGCTTCTTCGACGGCGCCGCCGTACGCGAGCTCGACAATCCCGGATGCCAGTTCGAGTATCGCGGCAGTATCTTCAAGCGCCATAAAGACTGGGTCATCTTCTCGGCCGACTTCGCGCTGGTTTCGGCCGATCCGGCCGAACTCCGGCGCACCGCCGACGAGATCCTTCAGATGCGCAACCGCAAGTACCCTCCCGAAATGCGTTGCGCCGGCAGTATCTTCAAGAACCTGCTGCTGCGCGATCTGCCTCCGGCCCTGGCCGCCGCCGTCCCGGAGCACGTGATCCGCGAAGGAAAAGTTCCCGCCGCCTGGTTTCTCGAGCAGGTCGGCGCCAAGGGTTTCAGCCGCGGTGACATCCGCGTCGCCGACTATCATGCCAACCTGATCTATAACGCGGGCGCAGGCACGGCTGAAGATCTTTGCAGCCTCATCGCGGAGCTGAAAGGGCGCGTCAAGGAGCGCTTCGGACTCGAGCTCGAAGAAGAAGTCCAGTACGTCGGTTTCGCCAAGACGGCCACGCCGGGATGACGCTCGAATGGCTAGGAAGCCGACGGGCCGTCAGAGCCGGAAGCCACCCGCGTCAAGTCCTCGCTCAAGATCGACGGGCACCACCGCGCCTCGATGTGTTCGATCACCAGTTCCGTGCCGCGCGCGTGAGAGACGAATGGGCGCCGGCGCGGATCGTACATCGCGTCGGTGAGGTCGCGCACGAGCACGACTTCGAAGCCGAGCCGCTTCAGCTGGCGGATGCCGAAAGAGCGGTTGAGGATACAGATGTTCGTGTGAACCCCCATCAAGGCGATGTGGGAGATACCCTCCTGCCGCGCGAAATTGTAAATCTCCCGGCCGTCGTCGCTGACGCCGTCGAAGCCGACGATGTCGATGGCGGGATGCTGGCGCCTCCAGGGGTAGGGCCCGATCCAGGGCTTGACGACGGGGTCGTCGCAGCCGCCCTCGCGGTCGTCGATCGGGAAGTTGCGCTCCTCGTCGGGCTCGCGCGGACAGCGGGGCAGGATCGGCGCAGGCGGGGAGGAGGGCCGCGCCTGCTGCATGCGCCGCCGCCAGGGCGTACCCTCATAGAAGGCCGTCGTCTCGCTCGGCGCGTGGATGATCATCACGCCGAGGCTGCGCGCCGCGCTCACAACCTGGTTCATTCGCGGCGCCATGGCGTCGACCCGCTGCGCCGCCAGCGCGCAGGTGTGGGTGCCCCACATGTCGCAGATGATAATCGCCGTGCGCGCCACTTCCCAACGCAGCCCCCGCTCGAAGGCGCGGAATTTCCCGCTGCCAGGCGGCTGCTCGCCCCGACGCCGCGCGCACAGCAGCAGCGTGCCGGGCACTTTGGGACGGTTCGGCTCGGCTTGACTTTCCTCTGTCGGCGCCGCGGCCGCCAGCAGACCAGGCGTCAGGGCGAGTAGGGTTCTTCTCCGCATCAGCGTCCTCCTATATAACAACAAGAGATGCCAGACCGATTGACTCGCCGAGGCTTCCTGGGGGCGGCCCGATCGGCCGCGCCCGCCCCGCGCTGGCGTGCTCAGGCGCCGGGAAGGAGGCCGAATTTTTTGTTCTTCATGGCAGACGACCAGCGCTTTGACGCCCTCGGGTGCGCGGGAAACCGGTTCCTGAAGACGCCGAATCTGGACCGCATCGCCGAAGAGGGCATGCGGTTTGCCGAAGCGTTCGTCACCAATTCGCTCTGCTCTCCCAGCCGCGCCA
Source organism: Solibacteraceae bacterium (assembly GCA_037444135.1). Classification (GTDB taxonomy): domain Bacteria; phylum Acidobacteriota; class Terriglobia; order Bryobacterales; family Bryobacteraceae; genus CALKXJ01. Next base: position 4,055 of record JBBIMZ010000208.1, on the reverse strand, counting down.
CCGCGCTGACCGGACTGTATTCGCACGCCCACGGAGTCACCTGGAACGCCGGGCCCCGCTCCTCGCTCGAACTGCGTTTTCCTACGTTCCCGAAGCTGCTGCGCCAAAGGGGCTATTTCACCGCCCTGGCCGGCAAGTGGCACATCCGTTCCGCGCCGGAAGGCTTCGACCAGTGGTGCATTCTCCCGGGTCAGGGCCAGTATCACGATCCGGTCATGCTGGCCGGCAGCGCCCGCGTCAAACTCCGCGGCTATGTCGACGATCTGATCTGCGATCAGGCGATTGAGGTCTTGCGCAACCGCCCCAGGAACCGGCCGTTCTGCCTGCTCTGCTGGTTCAAGGCGCCCCACCGGCCCTGGGAGCCCCCGGAACGCTACCGGAAAGCGTTCGATGACGTCACCTTCCCGGCGCCCGCGACGTTTCCTCTTGACCTGAAGGATCGTCCCGCGGCCGTCCGCAATGCGGACATGCGTTTAGCCGACCTCACCGACTTCGCTCCCCTCGGCGTTGTCGCCGGCGCCCCGCCGGAGGAGCGCCGCCGGCTCAACTATCAGCTTCTCGTCAAACACTATTACCGCGTCTTGCTCGCCCTCGACGAAAACGTCGGGCGGCTGCTCGATTTCCTCGACCGGCAAGGCCTCGCCGAGGACACGTTCGTCCTCCATACCTCCGACAACGGCTTCTTTCTCGGCGAGTACGGCCTGTTCGACAAGCGCATGATGTACGAGCCGTCGATTCGCGTCCCCATGCTCGTGCGCTACCCGGCCGGATTCGCCGGCGGTCGCGTCGACACCGAGCACATGGTGCTCAATACCGACATCGGCCACACCATCCTCGATTACGCCGGCCTTCGCCTGCCCGAAGAAGCCCGCACACATGGCCGGAGCTGGCGTCCGTTGCTCGAAGGCCGCCGCACCGCCTGGCGCCAGTCCTTTCTGTACGAATATTTCGAGTACCCGGCCATCACCTGCACCGGTAAGATGCGCGGCGTGCGCACCGGGCGCTGGAAGCTGATCCACTACATCCAGCAACCTGAGGAATTCGAGCTGTTCGACCTCGAGCGAGACCCGGAGGAACGCACCAATCTGGCTTCCGACCCGCGATACCGGAGCCGCTTCCTCCAGCTACGTTCGGAACTGGAGCGGTTGCGGCTGCTGCTCAAAGACGACCGTTCCGACGACGGTGCACCCGCCCCGCCGTGCCCCTGGCGCCTCCGAGCGCCCCCTTCCTAGCCGCCCAGGGCGCTCAGCTCCGGTACAGAGCCGCCAAGCGCTGGATGTTGCGGTCGTAAATCTTGACCTTCTTTTCCTGAATGAGCCGCGTCAGGATGCCGTCCTCGAACAGCTCCTTGCGCTCCTGGGCCTTCCGCCGCTTGATCGCCGTGACGATCTCAGCCCGGTCGGCGCCAAGCTTGCTCATGTCGGCTTCTACCTTGCCGGTCAGGCGCACGACCAGGGTCTGGCCCATCGCGTTAACAGGCCCGACCACCTGCCCGACCGGCGCTTTGAAAGCCTCTTCCAGGTAGACGGGCGAGCCGAGTCCTTCCACCGAGCCTTCGCGCCCGAACTCCGGGCTGCTTTTGACGCTGAGCCCGAGTGCACGCGCCAGCTTTTCCAGATCGTTGCCGGCCGTCTTCATCATCTCCCGGAGCTGCTTGGTCTTCTCCTCCGCCATCGCCTGCGCCTTCTGCGAAGCGAGCGTTTCCCGGATCCGATCCTCGACCTCGGCGAATTCCGCCGGCCGCGCCGGATAGACTTCCGTCACCGCCGCGACCACCAGACGGTTCGAGCCGAGCTGGGCGACCGGCGTCACCCCGCCCTTGGCCAGCGAGCCGATCGCTTCGTCGAGGTCAGGGCTCGTTCCCAGGCCCGGAATGGGGTCACCCGGCGTGAACTTGTCGGCCCGCACGAACTTCAGCCCCAGCCGCGCGGCGATCTGCTCGCCCTGCGCCGGCGCTTTGATCAGCTCCGCCCGCGCCTGATCGGCCAGTTCCTGCATGCGGTCGTAGAGCCGCTGCTTCTTCTGTTCCTCGGCGAGTTCCGACTTGACTTCTTCGAACGGCCGCAGCCGGGCCGGTTCCTTCTCGAGGACCTGGAGGATGTGGTAGCCGTATTCGGTCGAGATGACCCCGCTCAACTCGTTCGGCTTGAGGGAGAAGGCGGTCTTTTCGAAGTTCTCCACCGTCTGCCCGCGCGTGATCCAGCCCAGATCGCCGCCGTTTCCTTTCGTGCCCGCATCTTCGGAGTGGACCTTGGCGAGCGCCGCGAAATCGGCCCCGCTCTTGAGCTGCTCGAGCAGATCCTCCGCCTTGGCCTTGGCTTTGGCTTTCTCTTGCTCCGTCTTTTCAGTGGTCTTCAGCAGGATGTGGCGCACGTGCACGCGCTCGGGCGTCCGGAACCGGTCCGGCTCGCTCTGGTAGATGCGCCGCAACTCCTCGTCGGTGAGGCGCAATGTCTCGGCGACCGCCCCTTCTTCGACCACGATCAGGCCCACGTCACGCTTCTCGCCGATCTGGAAATTGTTCTTGTTCTTGTTGAAGTAATCGAGCATCTCCTCGCGGCTGACGTTGACCTTCGAGCGGAAGTCGGCCGGCGAGATGCTGATGTAGTCCACTTTGATCTTCTCGTGCCGCCTGCGGTATTCCTCCTCGACCTCGCGGTCGCCGACGGCCACGCCCTCCAGGATGAAGTTCTCCAGCCGCGTCAACAGGATCTGCTTGCGGACGTTCTCCTCGAACTCGGGGATCGTCATATTCATCTGCTGCGAAAGGATGCGGGCGTAGACGTCGCGGCCGACGAACTTGCCGTCCTGATAGAGCTGGGGCATCATGCTCTCGACGGCCAGGGCCACATCGGCTTCGGTGACCCGGAAGCCCATCCGTGCCGCCTGGTAGGCCACCGCGCGCTCGGCGATCATCTGGTTGATGATCATCGGCACGTAGACGCTCGCCATCTCGCGCGGGAAGGCCTTGTTCCGCATCTGCTGCTGGATCACCATCTGCACCTCGCGGGCCGTGAGCACGTCGTCGCCGATCTCGGCGATGACGTTCTCGGGCGCGTAGCTGGCGCCGACGAAGCCCGGAATCAGCGTGACCACCATCGAAATGGCCACCAGCATCAGCAACGCGCCGAGCAGATAGCGCACGGCTTTCGCCCGGCTGCGGAAAAGGTCGAACATGAAATGATTTCTCCTGTGAAGGCTGCTTCTTCAGTATATCGAATCGGCCGTCGCCGCCCCCGCTTCTGTTCCCGCAGCAACGCGGTTGGCCCGCAACCCCCGAAGTATAATGAAGGCAGATGAGTTCTCTGTCGCCACGGCTTCAGATCAAAGTCGCGCAGAAACAGACGCTCACGCCGGGTCTGGTGCAGATGGTGACCGTGCTCCAGCTCAACCGGCTGGAGTTGCGCGAGATGATCGCCCGCGAGCTGGCTGAGAACCCCCTGCTCGAGGAGGCCGGCGAGGAATTGGCGCCGGCCGAGGCGCAGGCGCTGGTCGAGGAAGAGGAACGCGACCCGCACCCGGCCGACGAGTCGATCCTCGAGGCGGTCCAGGAGGCGCTGGCGCCCGAACCGGCGGATCTGGCCCCGGAGCCGGTCTCGGACCGCACCGAGCCGGCTGCGGACGTGACTGCGGTCGACGGCACCCCGCCGGCGGAGGCGCCCGATCCGTTCGACGAGATCGACTTCGGCTCGTTTTTCGAAGAGTATCTGGACCCGGGCTTCCGCAATCCGGCCACCGAGGCAATCGAGAAGCCTTCCTTTGAGGCTTTCCTGACCGCCCCGATCACCCTGGCTGATTACCTTCAGCAGCAACTGAGCCTGGTCGTGCTCAGCGATCCGGTGCGCGAAGCCGCCAACCTGATCATCGGCAATCTCGACGAGAACGGCTACCTGACGATGAGTCTGGAGGAGATGGCCGCTTCCGGCGAGTTTTCGCTGCCGACGCTTCGGGAGGCGCTCGACGTAGTCCAGTCGCTCGATCCGGCCGGGGTCGGCGCCCGCGATCTGCAGGAATGCCTGCTGCTGCAACTGGCCAGCCGCAACGCCCGCGGGGGC
>JBBIMZ010000207.1:5160-6767 GCA_037444135.1 Solibacteraceae bacterium | reverse complement strand
CTTCAGGCGCCAGCGGCCGCACGCTCCACATGCGCGGACTCGCCGAAAAGATCTGGAAGGTCTCGGCGCCGAGCTCAGCCGCCCGCAAGGCCGCCTTTTCCAGGGCTCCGGCGATGGACGTATGGATGCCGATTCGCAAAGGGTTATCGACTATCCTAACAGAGCGCCGCGCCTCAGCCGAACGCGCGGCGGGCGATGCGCACGGCGTTGGCCATCAGCGTGAACGTGAGGTTTTTGGCCGGCAGGACCGGGAAGGTGGTTCCGTCGACGAAATAGAGGTTGTCAAAGTCGTGGCTCCGGCCGTCGGGTGAGGTGGTCAGCGGCTGGGGCCGCCGGGACATCGGCAGCACGCCGGCATAGTGGACGCTGGCCCCCATGGGCCGGATATGGGTCATCGGCGGCGGCGCCAGGCAGCCGAGGCGGAGGAGGAAGCGGCGGAAGTCGCGCATGGCGCCCTTGAGCTTGGCGGCTTCGTCCGGCGGCGGCGAATATTCGATCAGCAGCCGCGTCTGGCCGCCCGGAGCGCGCTCCAGGGCGAGCAGATTCTCTTCGCGCCGGTAATCGGAGAAATTGATGTTCACCAGTCCCAGGGCGGCGTGCAGGTTGCGGAAGATCGAGATCGCGCTGCGCAGCGCCAGCGGGAGGCTGGGCACGACCGGGTGAATCATCGCCGTCTTCAGCGTCGTCACCAGGCCGTGGACGTAGTCGAGGGGCGCGTGTTTGGCCATGCCGATGGCGAGCTGGTGGTACTGATAGGTCTTCGGGTCAAACCGGCGGCCGACCAGGTGCAAATTCACGAAAGGCATCAGGATCTGCCGGTTGTCCATCAGGCCCCGCAGCGGCAGGAGTTCCCCGGAATCCCGCCAAATCGATTCGAGGAAGATCCGGGCCGAGCAGAGTGTTCCGGCGGCGAGCGCCAGCACCGGCGTTTCGATCTCGATCTCGGCGCCGCCGCCGAGCGGACGCGCCACGACATGGCGGACGCGGTTGCCGGAGGTAAAGCGGAAATGCGTGACGTATACTCCGCCGAGGTATTCAAACCCCGGGTGGCGGCGGCAAGCCTCGAGCGTCAGCGACGGCGTGTACAGGGCTCCGGAAGGGCAGCCCCAGAGGCAGCGCCCGCTATAGGAGCAGGCCCGGCGGCCATCCAGATCCCGCGAGAGCACCGCCAGGCGGGCCCGGCCCATAAAGGCGTTGAGACGCCGGTTCAGATAGGAGCGGTGACGTTCGTAGTCGGCCAGAAGGCGGGCGGAATGCTCGTCGAGCTTCAGCGGTTCGAGCAAGTGTTCGTGCAGCGGGAAAAAGCGGCTCAGGTCGTCGGCCGCCCCCGTGATGCCGATCCGCCGGGCGACTTCGCCGTAGCAGGGCCCGAGCTCGTCGTAGCCGAAGGGGAAATCCGCGAGCTCGGCGTCGTTGAACGGATAGCTGCCGCCAGTCCAGACCTCGGCCAGCCCGCCTTGCGCGAAGGAAGCAAGAGGGGCGAAGCCGCGCGGGCGCCACTCGAAGGCGCCGGGCCGCGTGAACACGTAGGTCTTGCTGGGCGGAAAGCCGTAGTACTCGCCGGCGTTGCCGGGAAGTACCAGCGACTCGTAGTTTTCGCCCAGAAA
>JBBIMZ010000207.1:0-5150 GCA_037444135.1 Solibacteraceae bacterium | reverse complement strand
GAAGGAAAACCCCAGGAAAAGATTCTCCCCGGAGAGACTCAGGACACGGGAAGTGCCGGTGCCGAGCCGGAAGAGAGAGCCCGGGAAGTTCGGCCGGAAAGAGATGCCGTTGCCGCTGTGCCGGATCCGGCAGGCGGTTCTTGAGCTCGTCCAGGCTCCACTCCGGCGCCACCGCCGGTGGTCGGGCGTGGCCGACGTCGAGCATCAACACCTTGTGCCCCCGCTCGAGCAACGACAGGGCGAAGTGGACGCCGCTGGCGCCGGAGCCGACGACGACGATCCGGTCACTCACTGTCCGGACCTCGGGCCGCGCGCCAGCGCCAGATGCAAGGGACCGAGTACCGCCAGGCTGATGGCGAGCGCCGCCAGCGAAAGCGCGGCCTCGAAACTCATCCGGACCAGCCCTCCGGCGCGGGTGCGTGCGATCGGGCTGTCGAGCAGATCCGAGGTGGGCGGAACGCACTCCATCAGCGCCAGCAACAACACCAGTTTGCGACGCAGCAGCGAGCCGGGCCGCACGAGCGTGGCATAAGTGTCGGCGAGCAGGGCGCCGAACCGGCCCATGCGGCCGACGCGCAGCAGCATCGCGTCCACCGCGTCGGGCGGCGTCCGAAAAAGCTCCGAGCGCCGGTGACACTCGATGTAGCGGGCCGTCAGATACGCAGACGGCGTTACCCCGGCCAGGTAGCGGCTCCAGAGGCGGCATTCGCGTTCGAGCGGCTCCTCGGTGCGCAAGCCGCTCTCCAGCATCTCCTCCAGCGTTTTCATCGCAGGCCGGGCCTCCAGCCACACCTCGTTCGGCGCGGCTATGCCGTCGTTGCGGAATGAGGCAAGCTGGCCCGCCGTGAGCGGCAGCACGGGGAGCAGAAGCTTCTCCATCGCCGCCAGCAACGGGAGCCAGCCACGCAGCGGCAGATGAACGACTCTCGGCGGGCGGCCGGTCCGCCGCCGGTGTATGCTCACCAGCAAGTCCTCGATCGCGACCACGTCCGGCCCGCCGAGTTCGATCGTCCGGCCGCCGAAGACCGGCTCGCCGGCGAGGCGCAGCAGGCTGCGCGCCAGATCCTCGACGTCCACCGGCTGCACCCGGACCGTGCCGTCGCCGAAAACGGGAATCACCGGCAGCGAAGCCAGCCGCGCCAAGCCCGCCAGCACGGGCGCGCCCGGCCCGAAGATCATCGCCGGCCGCACGATCAGGGCGTCCAGGCCGCCGGCCAGCACGAGTTCTTCCGCCGCCTTCTTGGACTGCGCGTAAGGGTAGTACTCCTGGCGGGGGAATCCGGCGGCGATGCTGCTGACGAAGAGAAACCTCCGGACGCCCCGCGAGCGGCAGGTCTCGAGGAGCCGGCGGGTAGCCTCGACGTTGCCGCGCCAATAGTCCGCCGGACGGGCCTTGCCGGTGACCGCCGCCAGGTGGATCACCGTTATCGCCGGCGTGAGCCATTCAGCGTAAGAGGCGGGCTGGAGCAGATCGCCGCGCACGTATTCGACGCCCTCCCGCGCCGGCCCGGGCGGCTCGCTCCGCACGAGGCAGACCGCACGGGCGTGAGTTTCGCTCGGGAGCATGGCAGTCAGACGCCGGCCCAGAAAGCCTCCCGCTCCGGTGATGAACAGTTCGGCCATACCGGCGGCGCGCCGCTTACTGTTTCGAGCGCGCGACCTGCGCCTCAGCGGCCCGCGAGGCGGCCAGTTGCCGGCGCAGCCGGAAGGCGCCCTTGATGTCCTCCCAGGCCGTCGAAAGGATCTTGACGCGGCTGTCGTCGTCTTCGACCCAAACGACGGGGATATCTTTGATCCGGAAACCTTGGCGCTCGGCGAGCACCAGCAGTTCGGTGTCGAAAAACCAGGCCTGGTCCTGGATCTGGGGCACGATGATTTCGATGGCGCGCCGGCTGACCGCCTTGAAGCCGCACTGGGCGTCGGAAAAGCGCACCTGCAGAAGACAGCGCAGGAACAGGTTGTAGATCCGCGAGATCACCTCCCGCTTGAAGCTGCGCTTGGTTTGCGAGCCCGGCGCCAGCCGGGAGCCGGTGGCCACGTCGTAGCCTTCGAAGGCGATCGCGCCGACCAGCGCCGGCAGGAACCGGAGATCGGTCGACAGGTCGACATCCATGTAGCAGGCGACATCCGCAGTGCTTTGCTGCCAGGCGTAGCGCAGCGCCCGGCCTCGGCCGCGTTGCTCCAGATGCAGAAACGCGACTTCGGGACGCTGGGCGGCCAGCGCGCGCGCGACCCGGTCGGTTCCATCGGTCGAGCCGTTGTCCACGATGACGATGCGCCAGCGGAAGCTGGGCTGCGACTCGACGAACCGCCTCAACGTGTCGACGCTCTTCTCCAGAACGTGCGCCTCGTTGAGGACCGGAATCACGACGTCGACCCGGGGACGCCCGCCGGCCCCGGGGACTTCGCTTGCCTTGCTCATTTCTCCTCCAGGTGAACTTCGATCGGCGGCGACGACGGCGTCCACTTCCAGATGCCGAAAATGACCGCGCCCGCCAGGACGAACAGCGGCAGCGGCGAAACGCCGCCGGCGAAGTATTCGCGGAATTCTCCCCCCATCCGTGACAGGACCGTCAAAGCCGGAAGCTGAAAGCCCCCGGTGAAGATGCGCAAGACCGGCTCGGCCAGGCCGTAGCCGCGCTCGACGTCGCGGTACATGGCCAGGCACCAGGATTCGGTGACCGCAGCCACGGAAACCAGATAGAGCACCAGCCGCGGCAGGCGCACCAGAACGACCGCGGTCAGGAGGAACAAGAACGGGAACGCCGGCGCGAGATATCGGATCCCGGTGTTGAATTGCAGCCGGGCATACTGGATGCCGCTACAGAAGACCCACAGACCGAGAGACAAGAAAGCGAGCACCGCCATCTCGCGCGCCGGAATCGGAATGGCGCCTCGGCGGCGCAGCCAAGGGGCCGCCAAGGCCAGCAGAAAGATGGGGCAGGAGGTGAACAGGCCGAAGCGGTAGTCGAAGCCGAGCGCCAGAAACAGCTCGGGCTGCGGCAGCGTGAAGCCTTGGTATCCGCGTTCGATCCACTCGACCGGGGGCATCCAGTGCTGGCCGGGGAAAAACGGATGACCGAAGCTGCGCCACTGGTAAAACCAGAGCATCAGAACCGGCCCGAGGGCGCCGCAGGCGAACCGGAAGGCGGCCGGCAGAGCGGCGTGCCGGCCACCTTCCGCCCACGCCCGGTGAATCGCGTACAAAAAGAGCCCGGCGAGGAACACCGCACCGGAATAGTCGAACAGGACCGCGGCCCCTCCGGCAAGCCCCGCCACCAAGAGGCGGCGCGCCTCGCCCCAGCCGAGCATGCCTCCGGGATTCCAGAGCGCCACCAGTCCGAGGAAAGCGATGTGGCCCAGCATCATGTTGTGATTCAGGTAACCGGTGCGGAAAAATACCGGCGTGGCGAACGCGTAGAGCAACGCCAGAACCAGCGCCGTCCGTTCCGAACCGAACAAGCGGTGCAGAACGAGGAACATCACGACGGCTCCGAAGGCGGAACTGGGCGCCATGCACAGGCTCTGCATCACGAACGCCGCCAGGCCAAACTTGATGTCGAGGCCCCGGCGCCAGGCTTCGGCGTAGAACTCGCGCGCCATCGGCCACGGGGATTGGTACGTGGGGGGCTCCGTCTGCCCGCTCGCTGCGCGCCGGCGGTTGACCCTGGCGAGGATGGCGTCAATGGCCGGCCGAAGCAGACTGTAGGGGATTGCTGCGACCATCGATGCGCCCGGGTTGGCCCCGATGTGCCAGCCGTAGCCGGGCTTCTCGAACAGGTCGGGGTGCATGCCCCGGTACTCGTCGACGCGAAACGAGAAATGGTCGCCGATCGCCAGCGCCAGAAAGATCTCGCGGACGGTGTTCGTCGCAAAATGGAGCGTGAAGACGATCCAGCAGGTCAAGAACAGCCGGATGGCGGTTGTGCGGACGCTTCCCCTGCCAGGCCCGGTTGCTGGGATGTCACTACCCCTCGCCCACGCGACTTGCTGCGCCATCAGTTTCGGTTGAACGCCAGAGCCAGGACCATAACCGGCCAACTCTCCACCATTCGCCTGTGGCCCATCTGCACCGCCCGCATCCGCTCCTCCCCGGCCGGCCGGCTCCGCCGCGCGGCCGGCCAAGCCCTTATCGTACCAGAGAAAGGCCGCTGCTAAAGCCCTCGGAAAGCCCTTCGATCGCCGGCCAGTAGATGATCGCCGCATTGTAGATCGCCCAGCCGATCACCGCCGCCAGCAGCGGCCGGTCGCCGAGCAACACCTCCTCCGGCTGTTCGCCCGCATCGAACCTGTCCAGTAACAGCAGGTAACGCATCAACCCGTAGAAAACGAATGCCGATCCGTACAGCAGCTTGTCCGTGCCGAACCGCGCGACCGTTTCCGGCGCTACGGCGTAGATCATGTAGCAGACCATTGCCGTGCCGGCCAGCACGAGGTTGATCTGTTCGAGCATGCGCACCGAATATTGTCCGAGCACCCCGCGCTGCCCCCAGGAGCCCGAACTTCGCAACAACTCCTGGCGCCGCTTGGAGAAACCGAGGAACAAAGCCAGGACGAAAGTGCAGATGATCAGCCAGTGCGAACTCCGGACTTGCACCGCCGCAGCTCCGCCGGCCACCCGGAGGACGAAGCCGGCGCCGATGGCCATCACGTCGACGATCACCAGGCGCTTGAGAACGAGGCTGTAGGCGCGCGAGAGAGCCGCATAGCCGACGGCAACCAACAGGAACTGGCGCCCCAGGCTCGCGGCGAGCCAGCCTGCCGCCGACAATGCCACGGCAGCGGCGGTGAGCGCCGGCGCCGGGCTGAGATCCCCGCTGGCCAACGGCCGTCGGCGCTTCTCCGGGTGCAAACGGTCAGCCGGCGCATCGATGATGTCATTCACGATATAGAGCGCTCCGGCCAGCAGGCAGAAGCTCGCCGCAGCCGCCAGCGCCGCCAGGACCGCTTCCGGGCGGCCCAGCTTGCCGCCGAACAGCAGCGGCGCGAGCACGAACAGGTTCTTGATCCATTGCCGGGGCCGGAGGCTGCGGAGCAATAGACCCGCTCTCATGCTTGTGGAGCGCTTGTTGGCGGCGATGCAACAATGGTAACGAAGAAGCCGCGGCCGCGCCAAGCGCTACGGGCGCGGCCGCGGCGCTCGACAGGCA
>JBBIMZ010000206.1:0-6773 GCA_037444135.1 Solibacteraceae bacterium | reverse complement strand
CCGGCGTGGGATCCATCGGATTGCCGTCCTTGTCCACGATGTTGTAGCTGAAGGCGTCGGTCTGCCCGTAGCTCACGCCCGCTTGCACTCCGCCGCCCGCCATCCAAATCGTGAAGCACCTCGGATGGTGGTCGCGCCCGTAATTGGTTTCGGTCAGCGCGCCCTGGCAGTAGACCGTGCGGCCGAACTCGCCGCCCCAGACCACCAGCGTCTCGTCGAGCAGGCCGCGCCGCTTGAGATCCTGGATCAGCGCCGCCGAAGGCTGGTCGGTGGCCCTAGCCTGCAAGGCGATGTCGCGCGGCAGGTCGTTGTGTTGGTCCCAGCCGCGCTTGTAGAGCTGGATGAAGCGTACGCCGCGCTCGGCCAGGCGCCGCGCCAGCAGGCACTGGAAGGCGTAGGTGCCCGGCTTGCGCGAATCCGGACCGTAGAGCTCGAAGACGTGCTCCGGTTCCTTGGACAAGTCCATCAGCTCCGGCACGGACGTTTGCATCCGGAAGGCCATCTCGTACTGGGCGATGCGGGTTTCGATCTCCGGATCGCCGAACTCCTGCGCCGACATCTCGTTGAGTTTCGCCAGTGCGTCGAGCATGTTCCGCCGCGTGGTCTTGCCGATTCCCGGCGGGTCGGACAGATAGAGCACCGGATCGCCTGAGGAGCGGAACTTGACGCCCTGGTAGCGGGACGGCAGAAAGCCGCTCGACCACAGCCGGGAAAACAGCGGCTGGTCGATGTTCAGGCCGCTGGCCTGCGAGACGAAGACGACGAAGGCGGGCAGGTCCTGGTTCTCGCTGCCGAGCCCGTAGCTGACCCAGGCGCCCATGCTGGGTCGGCCGGGCTGCTGGCTGCCCGTGTGCATCAAGGTCATCGCCGGATCGTGGTTGATCCCCTCCCTGTGCACCGTCTTGATGATGGCGATGTCGTCGGCCACCTTGCCCAGATGCGGCAGCAGCTCGCTCAGCCACGCGCCGCTCTGGCCGTGCTGGGAGAACTTGAAGATCGACCGCGCCACCGGCAACGAACTCTGCCCGGAAGTCATGCCCGTAATGCGCTGCCCCATGCGGACCGAATCGGGCAGCTCGGTGCCGTGGAACTTGTCGAGCGTCGGCTTGTAGTCGAACAGATCCATCTGCGACGGCGCGCCCGACTGGTGCAGGAAAATCACGCGCTTGGCCTTCGGCGCAAAATGCGGCAATCCGGGCAGGCCCCCGGTCTTGGAAGCCTCGGCGCCGAAGGCTTTCGGATCGAGCAGCCATGCAAGCGCCGCCACGCCGATGCCCGTGCTCGCCCGGCCGAACAGATGCCGCCGGGTCATCCGCAACTCAAATTCCTTCGCCGGATTCATCAGCCAGCCCCTCGAGTGGTTCTCTTACGATCTTATACCGTTTCGCCTGCCCGCGCCCGCTCCCAGACCCAGATCGCCTCGCAATGCAGCGACGCGCCGAAGCCGCTGGTTCGGCCCAGCGCCTCCCACTCGGCCTCGGTATAAACCAGCACGTCGGCGGGCACGGGCAACGTTGCCGTCTCGAATGCCGCGCTCCGGAGCGGAAACGGCTGCTCGGCGCGCTCGACGATGACCACCAGGTCCACGTCGCTGCCCACGCCCCAATTGCCCCGGGCGTAGGAGCCGAAGTATCCCACGCGGACCACCTCGGGATGGCGAGCCGCGATCTGCTCGGCCCACCGCTTCGCTTCGGCCGTGACCAGGGCGGCGTCAGGCCATTTCAGCACGGACGAATGCAAGGATCTGACGGGCATAGTCGACCGCCTGCCGGCTCTGCAACTCCCCGTAGTGCTCAAATGGCGCGCCTTCCGGATGACCGTTCGGATCGCGGGCCGGAATGTAATAACCGTCGAGCACATGAGCGATCCCCTCCAGCTCATGCCCGGCCCGCACGTCCTCCGGCAGTTCTTTCAGCAGGCGTGCCACGGAATGTCCCCAGGCTTGTTGCCGCCGCGCCAGGTGCAGCGCTTTGACGGCCTTTTCCGCCTGATGCGCCGCAAAGCAAGCCCATTCGTGCTTGCCAGATCGCCGCGACTCCTCGGCCTGCTCGAGATCTCTTTCAGCCTGGCGCAACCAGTCTCGCGAACGGTCCGGCACTTTCACTCACCACGATATCAATACGGACTCAGGGCCCCGGCCGGCTCGCGCCGTCCCAGCAGCATCTCGACTTCGCGCCGCAGCGGCGCCGTACAGCGCGCATAGATCATCTTGTAGGCTTCGCAGAAGTAGTCCAGGTCCTCGAACCGCCGGTGCGGCCCGTGGCGGAATTTCGGGCAGCCCTGGAGGCAGATCGACTGGTATTCGCATTTGAGGCACTCCGGGTGCGGGATGGCTTTCTTGCCGGCGAATTCGTACCGCCGCTTGCGCCGGGCGATCTCGCTCCAGGAGTCGATCAGGATGTTGCCCAGCTTCCAGCCCGACTCGACGAAAAAGTCGCAGGGATAGACGTCGCCGTTGTATTCCACCACGACGTAGCTGTCGCAGGTTTCGTGCAGCGTGCAACTGCCGGGTTTGATGCCCGCGAGCGCCTCGGCGACGTTGTCGAAGAACCGGATGCGAATCTTGCGCCGGTCCGGCCACCACAGCTCGAAGATCTCGCACAGGAAGCGGCCGTACTGGGCGGGCGTGATCGTGAAGGGCATCGGCGTGCCGTCGGCCTGGAACTCGGCCAGCGGGATGTACTGGACGTTGTCCACGCCGAGACTCTTGAAAAAGCGGTACAGCTCCCGGGGCCGCTCCACGTTGGCCTGGCTGAGCACGCACAGGATGTTGAACTCCACCTTGTGCTTCTGGAGGATCTCGACGCCGCGCACCACTTGGCGCCAAGTTCCCCGCCCGCCCTTGTTGAACCGGTACAGGTCGTGAACCTCCTCGGGCCCGTCCAGTGAGACGCCAAGCAGCCAGTTGTAGTCGCGCAGCAGCCCGCACCAGTTCTCGTCGATCAGAATGGCGTTGGTTTGCAAGGCATTGCTCACATACTGGCCGTTGCGCCCGTACTGCTTCTGAAACCGGACGAGTTTCTCGAAGAACTTCAGGCCGGCCAGCGTCGGCTCACCCCCCTGGAAGGCGAACACCGAATTCGGATAGGAATAGAAGAGGTAGGTGTCGACGAGGCGCTCGAGCGTCTCCTCGCTCATGCGCCGCCCCGGCAAGGCCTTGTACGGGTCCGCCTCCCGGTCCAGATAGAAGCAGTAGGCGCAGTCCAGGTTGCAGACCGCCGAAACGGGCTTGATCAGCAGCGACGTGATGCGGGGGACAGCGCCCAGCTCCTGTCCCAGAACGGGAAGAGGCGAACCGTCGCCCATGTTCCCACCTTAACACCGGCGGCAAGACCGGTCCGGTGGCCCGGACCGGCGCTTCCGCTCCCGGCTGCCCCGGCCGGATGCGGTCCGCCTTCGGACAGCACCTCGACGCAATCCGGCGGATTCAAAGCGCCTGCCAGGAAACCGCGCTGTGGCGACCGCCCGCGCGGCCGCCGGTGGTCTCCGGCACCCAGGACGGCAACCTGTCACTGCGGTCGGCGAGCATCAATAGGCGCGGGCCCCGGTTATGCAGCCGGCGGCAGGCGAAAACCGTAGCGGGCTTCGAGCTCCTGGATACGTCCGGCCAGCGCCTCGCGCCGCCGGGGGTCGGGCTCGACGACGGTCGCGTTGGCGAGCGCCCGGGCCTGCCTGAGCGCGATCTCGGGGCCGTCGTAGCGCGCCAGCAGATCGCCGGTGCGGTTGGCGAGCGCCTCGCACCGCCGGGGGTCGGGCTCGCCGACGGTCGCGTTGAAGAGCGCCTTGGCTCGCTCGAGCGCGATCTCGGGGCTGTCGTAGCGCGCCAGCAGATCGCCGATGCGGTTGGCGAGCGCCTCGCGCCGCCGGGGGTCGGGCTCGACGATGGTAGCATTGACGATCCGCAAGGCGACTTCGGGGGCCTGCTCGGCCGACAAACCCTTCGCCTCCTCATGGAAAGCCGCGAGGAGTTGCCTCTGAAGCTCGTCGCGAAGAAGGGTCTGCTCGGTGGCGAAGACGCAAATCCCCCAGATGACGTGGAACCACTCGAGCAAGAGCGGGCGGGCGAACTTGGCGAGTTCCTCGGGTGTGCGGCTGAGCACGTCGATGCGCTGGTAGTCGAGTGAGCGGCGGACTACATGCGCGCGAAAGCTGTCCAGGGCAAGCGAATAGACCTGGCCCTCACGCGCGGCCGTGCGCAGATCGACGAGCACGCCCAGAGCCTCATCCGTGATCCCGGCGGCCTTTAGCGCACGGCGGTGGCCAGGGTCGCCGAGGTTCACCGAGCCGACAAGAGCAAGGGCCAACAAGGCTTCTTTGACGGCTTGCCTCTCGGACAAGGACCGGCCTTGCAAGAGGCGCTGAATGAGACTGTCGTAGGCGGCTTCGAGCAGATTGCGAGGAAGGCGGTCGACGGGAGTGCCCTGGAGAACGAGGGCGGCGGCCCTTAGGACGGCTTCGGGATGCGCCTCGGCGATCTCGACGACGCGCTCGGCGTCGGCCCGCTTCAGGCTCGGGAGCAGGCGGCAGGTGTAAACGACCAGCTCGTCCGGGGGCACGATAGCGCGCAACTCGCGCTCGGCGTACAGGGGGTCGCGGGCCTTTTCGCCGAGGAGGTTGAGGGTGGGCCAGGCCGTGATCACGCGCTTCACGACGGGCGCCCTGGGACTCGCCGGCGGCGCCTGCAATTCGAGGAAGGTGCGGAGCGCGTCCGGCTTGTCGCCCTGGTAGTCGTCCCAGAGCAGCACGAGCGGCTCGGGGGACCTGACGCGCAAGAGCGCGGCTTTCAGATCGTGGACGTCCGGGCTGACGAAAAAGACGCGGCGGCCGGCGGCGGTGGCGCGGGCGGCGAATTCGATCATCAGACGGGACTTGCCGGTTCCCGGCCAGCCTTTCCAGAACAGGACCCACGGGGCCGGGCTGGTCAGGAAGGCCTCGAAGTCCCTGAGTTCCGCGGCGCGGCCGACGAGGGTTTGCGTGAGAATTTCCGCGCGGCCGGGGTCCGCCCAGAGCTGTTCCAGGCCGGGGTCGCTGCGGCGCTTGTTCCAGTAGGCGAGGCGGAATTCCTCCGGGGAGAGCAGGCCGTGGCCCACCAGGCCGGAGATTTCCTCGAGCCTGACGGCAAGCCGGTCGTGAAGCGACTGGAGCCAGGGGGCGAGGCCGTCGCCCTGCTCGAGGGCGAGCGGCCCATACCAGCGCAGGAGTTCATCGAGCTTGGCGGAGAGGCGCTTCTCGGCATCGCGAAGACCACCCCCCAACTCAACTTGGCCGGCGCGCAGGCTTTTCACGTCCGAGAGCAGCTTGCCCCAGAACAGCAGGGTCAGCGCAGCCCAGCCGCGCCCTTCCGCAGGACCCCGGCCGGTGGCGTCCAGCTTGAAGAGCTCGACAACGAATCGATCGAACGTGCGGTCGAGGTGGACCTCGAGTTCGGCTTTGACTCCGGCGAG
Organism: Solibacteraceae bacterium; assembly: GCA_037444135.1. Classification (GTDB taxonomy): domain Bacteria; phylum Acidobacteriota; class Terriglobia; order Bryobacterales; family Bryobacteraceae; genus CALKXJ01. The sequence goes on along the minus strand of JBBIMZ010000206.1, from coordinate 1,329 downwards.
ACCATCGGCGGCGCCGGCTCGCTTGGCGAGGTTTTCGAGCAGCGGTCCCCAGTCCACGCGGTCGGCGACGGGCAGGTCGCCCTCCGGCGCCTGGGCGAACCGGACGGCGATGTTGGGCAGGCGGTCTTGCGCCAGCGCTTCAGCCGGCGCTTCATTGAGACTCTCGAAGTAACCGGGAACCTCGCGCGCCAGCTTCTCGATGAACTTGCGTTGCCGCTCGTCGTTCCGGCCTTCGGCGGCCGACTCGAGGGAGCGCTGGAGAGCAGCGCCCACCAGCAGGCGCAGATCGTGGTTGCGCAGCAGGACGCCGGCCTCGGGCAGGCGCTGCCGGGCGCGCTCAGCGGCGTCCCGGACAGCCACGTTGACCCGCCAGCTCCCGAGCATGCCGAGCGCTCCGGCGCCGAGGGCCGCCAGCAGGCCCGGAAGGGACGGATCGGCGACGGTGAGCGTCGGGGCGAGGATGCCGCCTGCGGTGTACAGGCCGCGGAACAGGACCTTGGCGGCGTTGCGCAGGGAGCCGTCGTCCCGCATGACGCACTGCCCCATTACATGCCGGAGGCCCGAACCGCCGGAACTTTTTGTCTTGCCAGCGCGGCGGGCCGCCTCGTATACTGGTAGCAAGTACCAAAAGGATCTGAATCACCTGAATTTCGTGCTGCGACGCACCCAGATGGAGACCAGACGCAAAGATGCCGGCGCTGCGGCCGGGCCGGCGGCGCCTTACGCCCTGTTCCTGTCTCCGGAGTGGATTCATCAGGTAGCGAAGGCGGTGGAGGCGGCCAAGCGCAGCGACCAGTATTTCATGAACCTTGTCACCGACTTCTCGCTCACCGTGCTCTACCTGGTGCCGGGTCTTCCCCGGAGCCTGCGCCGCTGCTACGGCGGCAGCGACGAGGCGCAGATCTTCGTGCAACTTCACAAAGGCACGGCGCGGAGGATCGAGCTGGGCGGGCCGCCCGCCGGAGAGCGCGTCGACGTGCGCGTGACCGTCGACTACGACATCGCGCGGCGCCTGTTTCTGGGCGAGTTGAGCCCGGCGGCGAGCATCATCAACCGCCTGATCAAAGCCGAGCCCGCCAGCGGGTTCCGCCGCTGGCCGGTGGTGGCCGCCAGGAGCCTGGTGACGGCCAACCGGATCTTAAAGACGGCCCGCTCCGTGCCCACCGTGTTCGAACCGCCCCGCAACGGCCGGCAGCTCTCCCCTCGCGGCTGATGCGGGCCGCTTGCGATAGAATCACAAGACGATGAAAGTCTTCGACCACGTGGGCATTCCCACCGAAGAGCGCCACCCCGAGGAGATGTACGTGCCGGAGACCAAGGTCTGGGTCA
>JBBIMZ010000205.1:0-6782 GCA_037444135.1 Solibacteraceae bacterium | reverse complement strand
GACGCGGTCGAAATCGATCGCCACCGGGCCCGGAGGGAAGGGGCGGGGATGCGCGGGAGGCCGGATCGTGACGGGCGTGTCGAGCAGCTCGAAGACGCGCTCGGAGGCCGCCATCGCCGATTGCAGAATGTTGTACTTCTCGCTCAGATCCTGCACCGGACGGAAAAAGCGCATCCCGTATTGGAAGAACGCCAGTAGGATTCCCAGCGTCAGAGCGCCGTGGTGGATCTGGTAGCCGCCGTAGGCCAGCAGCCCCGCCACCGCCACCATGCCGATGAACTCGATCACCGGGAAAAACCAGCCGTAGGCAAGGATAGCCTTCTTGTACGCCTCCATGTGCGTCCGGTTGATCTTGGCGAACTCGTTCCGGCTCCGCTCTTCGCGGTTGAACAGCTGCACCACGCTCATGCCGCTGACGCGCTCTTGCAGGTAGGCGTTGATGCGCGCGATCGCGATGCGGATCTGGCGGTAGCTCTCCGAGACCGCGCGGCGAAACAGCACGATCGACAGGATGACGAACGGCGCGGCGCACAGCAGCAGCAGCGTCAACCCCAGGCTGAGCTTGAGCATGGCGGCGAGGATGAACGCCAGCACCAGGATGTCGGCAAGTGCGGTGATCAGCCCGGTGGAGAACAGCTCGTTGAGCACGTCGACATCGGTGGTCAGCCGCGTGACCAGGCGGCCCACGGGCTGGCGGTCGTAGTAGGCGATGTCGAGCTCCTGCAAGTGGCTCATGAGCTGGCGCCGCAGGTCCAACATCGCCTGTTGGCCGATCCACTGCATCAGGTAGGACTGCACGTACTGGATCGACAGGCTGAGCACCAGCACCGCCAGATAGAGTCCGCCGATCTGCGCCAGCCCGGTCCACGGGTCGTGCGAGAGGAAGCGGTCCCACAGGCCGCCGCCCTGCTGCGGCACGGGAACCAGATAGCGGTCGACGGCTGACTTGGTCAACAAAGGGCTGACGATCTGGAGGCCGGAGTTGGCGATGACCAGCAGCAGGGAAGCCGCGGCCACTTTCCAATACGGCTTCATGTAGCCCAGCAGGCGGCGCATGAGCCGTGAGTCGTAGATCTTGCCCTCGACCACCTCCGGGGTCATCGAAACCAGTCTATCAGGAGGTTTTCGCGGCGCGCCGGTGAAGCGCAATTCCCCCCGGCGCGCCGCCCCGCCAGTCCGCGCTCAGAACTCGATCCGCACGTTGAATTGAACCAGGCGGCTGAGACCGTTTTGGTCAGTCACCCTGCCGAAGTTCCGGTTGGTCGGGTCGGTGACCGGAGCTCCGAAGTTCGTGTGGTTGGTCGCATTCAGCAGATCCACGTCGAAGCTGGTCCGCCAGCGCTCGCGAATGCGGAAGACGCGCTTGATCTTGACGTCCCAGTTGCGGATCCCGTCCGCGCGCAGCGAGCCCAGGCGGGTCGGAAAGACCCGGACATGATAGCTGCCGGGCTGCGCACCGCTTCGTCCCTCGAAGCCCTGGAAGCCTTGCGGGATCGGCCCCGAGCCGGTGTAGGCGATGCCGGGGTCGAACCAGAGGTGGATATCGCTCGAATGCATGGCCTCATGCTTGAACAGATCGCCGATCTTGTCCAGGTCGCCGTAGAAGAACGGGTTGCCCCAGGTCGTCGGCGGGCCGCTCTGGATCTGGTAGACCCAGCTGAACTGCCAGCCGCCGACAATGTGCTGGAGCGGGCCGCTTCTCACCCAGCGGCGGTCCTTCCCGAAGGGGAGTTCGTAGATGGCGCTCCAGACGAAGCGGTGCGGGCGGTTGGCGTCTTGCACGCGCCAGGACGGCTCGGCGTCGAACTCGTTGTGGTAGTAGTCGGACTCCTCGCTGTACGAATAAGTGTACATCGCTGTCGTCTGGAATCCGCGCGTGAAGCGCCGGTTTAAGACCACCTGAAGGTCGTGGTAGAGGTTGCCGCCCCGGGAATCGGCAAAGTCGACGCCCGGCCGCAGACTGTTGAGCGTCCCGGAGCCCAGATTCGGGAACGGACGGAGCAGTTGGTGCTTGCGGATCGTGGTGCTGGTAAACAACCCGACCGTGCTCAGGTACTTGTACAGCAACGGATCCGAGCTCTCGAGCGGCGCCAGGTTCCGGATGTGGAACGGATTGGGCAGGCTCCGGTTCATCTCATCGTCGACCGCCTGCACGCGCACGTTCCCGGTGGCCCAGTACTGCTGCGGCAGGTAGTTGACCCGCTGCATCACGGGGATTCGCGATGAGGCCCCGTTGTAGGAGACGTCAACGACCATGTCTCGCGTGATCTCGCGCTGGAAGCCGATCCGCCAGCGCTGCTGCCAGGCCGGACGGTAATTCCGCGGCAGGAACGTCACGGTGGAAGTGTTGCCCTGGATGATGTGACCGCCCAGCCGGTTTCCATACGGCGCATCGAACCGGGTGCCGTCGGCGCGCACCGGGAAAGGATCGACGAGCAGGTTGCTCGTCGGAGAAAGATTCGCCGCCGCGCCGACGCCGCAGCAGAACGTCAGCGCGCGGTCGGTCGTCACCACGGTGGAGGTCGGCTGGCTGAAGCCGGCTTGCGAGGGGCGGTCATTGTTCGGGTTCAAGGTGTCCATCCACCAGCCATAGCCGCCCCGAATCACGGTTTTCTCGTTGAGTTGATAGACCAGACCGAACCGCGGCAGAAAGCTGTGTGTGCCGTTACTGTAAGTCTTCTCGCGGGTCCCGAGGTATTCGACGCCCCCTCTCACCTTGAACTGCGCGGCCGGCAGCTCGGCAAGCGGCTTGGCCGCATAAGCCGCTTCGACCAGATCGGCGAAAGCGGGCTTGAAGTCATAGAGGATGCCGCCGCCGATGCCACGGTTGAACCGCTCCGTAACGCCGGTCTCCCGCTCGTAGCGCAGCCCGACGGCGAGACGAGCGCGCCGGCTCAGACGCCAGTCGTCGTGGACGTAAAGGGCCCGGTAACGGTTGGACCAGTAGGCGCTGTCGTTGGTGTCCACGGTGATGCTGTAGGGTAGACCCATCATGAAAGCGGCCCATTCAAGACCGTGGTGGGCCGCCGTCGTCGTGTCATCGCGCTGCATCATGAAGCGCCGGTCGAACTGGAAGCGGCCCGAGCTATAGCCCGGTCCGGCCGTGGTGGTCCAGTAGCGCCGCTCTTCCCAGCCGTATTTGAGCGAATGGCTCCCCCGCACGGTGTTCATCTGCATCCGCGCCAGCCCCGTGGTGCCGCGGATGCCGATGGCCGGATAGTTCGCGCCAAAATCTTCGATGTTCTGAAAATCCAGCCGCGGAAGGGTGTGCACATCACCGGCCTTCTCGTCCAGGTACTTCGGCAGTCCGACATCGCTCGGCTTGAACTGCGTCTGGATGGGCCGTTCGGAGCCCTCGTTGAAGCGCGTCCAACTCACTCCGAAGTCGACAATGTTGGCGTTATTGATCGTCCAGACATAGTTGGCTCCGGCGCCCTTGTTGATGCGAACCAGCCCGTTGGTGTGCAGGCCGCGCTTGGTCGGGTAGGTCCAGTCGTATTCATCGGCCAGCCGGTGGTTCCAGTACCAGCGGCCGAAAAGCCGGTGCCGTTCGGCCAGGTTGTAGTCATAGCGGTTCACGATCGAGTTGAAGCGCTCGTCCTTCGGCATCGCCGCCGCGTACCAGTTGTTGAACCCCTCCGGAGAGACCAGCCCCGGAACGTCGTTCGGCGCCGGATAGAGCGGCTCGTAAAACTTGTAGAGCGGATTGAGCGCCGGGATGCCTTTGTTCTGCGGAAACGGCGTGCGCACGACGCGGCCGCCGATCAGCGTGGCCGAGCGCGGATCGTAGATTGTGTACTTGACCGGGTCGATCGCCAGCAGATCCGAAAAATCGCCTTTGCGCCAAGCCATCTTCGGCACCGTGCGGTTGATTGCGCTGGTGTCCTCGGCTTTCTTCTGATAGATGCCGTTGTAGCTGAAAAAGAAAAAGAGCTTGTCCTTACGCATCGGGCCGCCGAGTGTGGCGCCGAAGTTATTCGAGCGCCCGGAAGCCTGCTTCGGCGTGTCCGGGGTGATCTTGCCCTGGCGCAGCTGGTCCTCCCAGGCCAGCCGCGTGAAATGCCGGGTCGCATTCCAGCGCTGCTGCCAGTGCTGGTCATAGAGCGTGCCGTGAAACGCGTTGGTTCCCGCCTTAGTCATCACATTCACCAGCGCCCCGGAGGTGTGTCCGACGCCCGCATCGAAGCTCGCGGTCTCTAACTTGAATTCTTCGACGGCGTCGGCGGGCGGGACGAAACCGACACGCCGACCTGTGCCGGTTACGGGAGCATTGTCGATGGTGTATTCGTTCTGGCCGACACCCCCCATCGTGTTGAACGCGGAGGTCCCGGCGTTGTCGAACGGGCGGCGGTAGGCCGGCTGGCCCGTCCAGTGCATGCCGGGCGCCAGCGTCGCGAGCGCGAACGGGTTCAGGTCATTGAACGGCAACTGCATGATTTGCTTGTTATCGAGCACGCGGCCGCCGGTGGCCGTCGTCGTATCGAGCAACGGAGCTTCGGCGGTTACTTCCACAGTCTCAGTGACCTGGCCCACCTCCAAGGTGATCTGCACGTTCAAGCGGCCCGACACGTTCAAGTCCAGGCCGCTGCGCACGCCTCGCCGAAAACCCGGCGCTTCGACCGCGATGGTATATCGGCCGGGATTCAACAGACTAACTTCGAAATAGCCGGTTTCATTGGTCACCGTCCGGCTGACGGTATTGGTGTCGATATTGGTGATGGCCACATGGGCGCCAGGCACCACTGCGCCTTGCGGGTCCATCACCTGACCGGTGATGCTGCCTCGCCACTCCTGAGCGAAGACCGAGGCCGTTACGAGAAACAACAGGACGGAAATCTCTCGAAGCATGGATTGCCTCCCGATGCAGGCGGAACGGTTGATCCGAGGTTGTTCCGCCGGAGAGACGCCGGTAAACGCCGGCGCGTTGACTTGTCCCACCCCTGAAAAGCGACAGCACCATTGTCCACCCCGCTGCGCCTTGTCAGGCCATGCTCAGCATACACCCGCCTTCCGTCCGAGTCAATCCCCGTGCCTTCCTTGCTCCTAAGCCCTCGGACTTTTTTCTTTCCGGCCGTCCATTGGGGCGTACCGCAGGCGCACAGAAGAGCCAGGTTCGTTCTGTTACACTGAAAGCCGGATCGAGGCCGCCATGATCGTCGGGGTGCCGCGGGAAGTCAAAGATCACGAAACGCGGGTCGGCCTGGTGCCGAGCGGCGTGTCAGAGCTGGTCGAGCACGGCCACATGGTTCTGGTCGAAACCGGAGCCGGCGCCGGCAGCACGATCTCCGACGAGGAGTATGTCGCCGCCGGCGCCGAAATCGCCGGCTCGGCCGCTGAAGTTTGGGGGCGCGCGCAGTTGGTCGTGAAGGTCAAGGAACCCCAGCCGGCCGAATACGCCTATCTGCGCCCCGGCCTCGTGCTGTTCACCTATCTGCATCTGGCGCCGCTGCCGGAGCTGACCGAGCGGCTGCTCGCCTCCGGAGTCATCGCCATCGCTTATGAGACGATCCGCGAGAAGGACGGCTCGCTGCCCTTGCTGACGCCCATGAGCGAGGTCGCCGGGCGCATGGCGGTGCAGATCGGCGCCAAGTATCTGGAAGCGCCCAACGGCGGGCGCGGCATCCTGCTCGGCGGCGTTCCGGGAGTGCTGCCCGCCAATGTTTTGATTCTGGGCGGCGGCGTCGTCGGACACAACGCGGCTAAAGTGGCGCTCGGCCTCGGCGCCCGCGTGACGGTGGTCGATAAGAACCTGAACCGGCTTCGCCAGATCGACGACATCTTCAACGGCGAAGTGGTCACGCTGGCCTCCAATATCTGGACGATCCGCGAGTACATCCGGCTTGCCGATCTGGTGATCGGCGCGGTGCTCATCCCGGGGGCTGCCACGCCCAAGCTGGTGCGCCGCGATATGCTCGGGCCGATGAAAAAGGGCGCCGTCATGGTCGATGTATCCATCGACCAGGGAGGGTGCTTTGAAACCAGCCGGCCGACCACGCACACCGACCCGGTCTACTTCGTCGACGAGGTGCTCCACTACTGCGTATCGAATATGCCGGCGGCCGTCCCCCACACCTCGACGCTGGCCTTGACCAACGCCACCTTCCCGTACCTGCGCACGCTCGCGGAAAAGGGCGTCGAGGAAGCCTGCCGGCAGGATCCGGCCCTGGCCGAGGGAGTCAACGTCTATCGGGGCGCACTCACCCATCCGGGCGTCGCCGAATCCCAGGGCCGCCCCTGGAAACCGCTCAGCGAACTGCTTTGACAGGAGACGACCGGCTCGGCCGGGCCACCAAGCTCTCAAGAGGCGTTGCCACTCGCGAGCGCTCATGCCGGACCAAGCCTCGCTGCACCAGATCCTCGAAGCCACCCGGGCGTTCCTGCGCTCGTCGCGCCAGCCGGTGTTGATCGAGCCAGGCGAGGCGCCGCTCGAATTGGCCCCGGAGAATTTTTGCCTGGATTTGCGTCAGGGACGCCTGCTGCTTCAGGCCTGGGACCGGGAGCGGATGATCGTGCGCCGGCTGATCGCCCTCAGAAATCAAGCGCGGGGCCGCCTCGAACTGGCGGTCGAACGGTTCGGCAAACGCCAGGGCGCCATCCTCCTCTATGACCAGGCGCGAGGCGCCTTGTCGGAGCGCCGCCGCGGCGTCCGGCTCGTTTTCCGAGAGCTGTTCCGCCGCATGCTGCGCCGCCAGTTCCCCGGCTGGCGGCTCGCCGACTTGAGCACGGAGCCGGACCTTGAGCACTCGCTCTCGGCCAGCTTCCCCCGCGCGCTGCTGACGCGC
>JBBIMZ010000204.1:3031-6836 GCA_037444135.1 Solibacteraceae bacterium | reverse complement strand
GGCCGGGGGCTGGGTGTTGTTGGGCGGCCGGGGGGCCGGGTGTGGAGGGGGTGGCTTTGGGGGAGGTGGATAGCCCCTCTTTTCGATGACCTCTTTCGTTGTCGTACTACGCCCGGGACCCGTATTTGGCGAGGTTCTGGGCAGAGACATAGTCCCACCAGCGCATCAACATCCGTTGATTCGCCGGAAAATGCGTACTCGCCTTGGACAGATCGCGCCCGCGTTCTTGAAGCTCGCTAAGCCGCGTTTCCGCATCGTCGGCATACAGGTTGTTCCAGAGGCTTTCGTAATCTGCCGCAAGGTGGCTCCACTGCAAATGGAGATCTGCGGCCCGGGCCGCGTAGTCGGCATAACGAGCCGGCATTCGCCAGGCGCTCACTCCGGCGGCGGCAACAGCCAAGATCGCTGTCACCCAGTAATAATCGTCCGGCAGCCGGCTGAGGATCGTAGCCGCAGCGCCGGATGTGAGGACGAGAAGGGCGACCCCTAGGATCCGATCCATCTTCTGATAGCGGGAAACCAGCTCGCCGAAGTACCGGGCACGCATCTGCGCGGCCAGCATCTCCTCCCAGACAGTGTATGTGAGAGTGTCCGGGTGCACGGCACAGCTCCTTGTCTCTATCGTACTCTAGTGGCTCCCCACTCCGAGAACGCGCCGGGCGTAGTCGGCGCTCCGCTCCACATCGATGCGCTGCTGGGTGCGCAATGCCGCTTCGTACTCCGGCGGCTGCGGCCCTGGGCCCGCGATCATCATCGAACCCATAAAGGGACGGCCGTTGCGCGCCAGGCGCAGGAACCGCGCCAGCTCGGCGGCGGTCTTGTTCGGGAAGCTGTTCCAGAAGTCCGGCTCGAGGAAGGGCAGCACTTGCGGCGGCCGGCCGGTAATAATTTCGAGTTGCATCGGCACGCCGGGGCAGAGTTCCGCAAAGCGCCGGGTCCATTCGCGGAAATCGATCGTCCCGTCGCCGAGCGCGACCCACTGGAATGCGGCCCCGCGCGGATGCTCCCACACCACCGAATCGCGCACGTGAGACGTGACGACGTAAGGCGCGAGCACTTCGAGCGTATACAGCGGGTCTTCGAGCACCGAGATCGGGTTGCCTGTGTCCAGGCAGCAGCCCACGGCCTCCGGGCCCGCCTCCTCGATCAACTGCCGGAGTTCGGTGGCGAGAAAGTCGCCGTGATTTTCGATGGCCAGCTTGACGCCTTCTCCCGTCAGGCGCGGCTTGACCGCGCGGAGCACCTTCAGGGTCGGGGCCAGATGGGGCTGGATGGGACGGTCCGCCGTGCTGCCGACGAAACAGCGCAGGCTCCTGGCGCCCAGCGCCTTGGCGACCTCGATGCCGGTCGCGATCGCGTCCTCGGGCCGGCCGGTGCGCCGCCCCCAACTTTTCGTCGTCGGCGTGATGCATCCGATGGCGGCGTCGAGCGCAATGCCCGCCTCCGCAGCGCGCTCCCGCACCCGGCGGAGATAGGCCGCGTCGAGACTTTCATAGTCGCCCGGAGCCGAGAGCTGAAGTGCGTCCAGCTTCAGCCGGGCGGCGAAGTCGATGAGTTCGAGCGCCTTCCAGCGGAAAGCCCGCACCGAATAGGCGTCCAGGCCGAGCGGCACTTTGGGGGCGGCCGCACGCGCCGGCGCCGCGCTGAGGGCGGAAGCCGCTTGGAGGAAGGTCCGTCTCGTCATGATGCTCTCCACGATATCGCAAGGCTGCCGGGAGTATGATAGGGCTTCGCGCTTCGGATGCGTACTTCGATCACCAGGCGGGCGGCGCTCGCGGCGGCCGGGCCGTTTCTCGCCTGCCGCCAAGCGCGCCCGAATCTGCTGTTCCTGATCGGAGACGACCACCGTCACGACGTGCTCGGCGCCGCGGGCAATCCGCTGGCCCGGACGCCGAACCTGGACCGGCTGGCGCGCGAGGGGACGCGTTTTGCCCATCACTACGTCAACTATCCCATGTGCACGCCTTCGCGCCAGTCCGTGCTTACGGGGCTGCTGCCGCACGCTTGCGGCGTGCCCTTGCTGCGCAGCGTGCTCGCCGACGAGACGTTCACGCTGGCCGAACGGCTCCGCGCCGAAGGCTACCACACGGCGGCGTTCGGCAAGATGCACTTCAACCGGCCGCCGGCGCCCGGCATCCACGGCTTCGACGTCGCTCTGGTGGACGGCGCCATCCAGAAGGCCTGGCGCGAAGAGGTGCGCCCGCGCGAAGTTCCGGCCGGCGTTCCGGTCAAACCGCCCTGGCGGCCCTTCCGCGATCCGGCGCGCATCTGGCTCAACGCCGACAAGCTCCCATACCCGCGTTACGAGGCCGACATGCTCGGCGCCTACGTCGCCCGCAAGGCTTCCGAGTTCCTCCGCACGGGCCGCCGGCCGCTGGCCGTCTGGGTCAGCTTCTTCGAGCCGCATTCGCCGTTCGACTTCCCGATCGAAGACCGGGATCTGTTCGATCCGGCGCGATTCCCCGTGCCGCGCGTGGGACCGGCAGACGGTTCGCAGATTCCGCTGATCTTCCGGGAGTTGAGCGATGCCGACAAGCGCGGCATCATCGCCGCCTATTACACCTCAGTGGCGTTTCTCGATCGAAACGTAGGGCGGGTGCTCGAGGCGTTGCGCGCCGCCGGGTTGGAGGACAACACGCTGGTGATTTACTGGGGCGACAACGGCTACTCGCTCGGCGAGCACGGGCGCTTCGAGAAGCACTGTTTCTACGAGCCGGCCATGCGCGTGCCGCTGCTCGTCCGTCTGCCCGGGCGCGTGCCGGCCGGGCGCGTGGTCGAGCAGCTCACCGAATCGGTTGACATCACGCCGACGTTTCTCGAGCTTCTCGGAGCGCCGCCGCTTCCCGTCATGCATGGCCGGAGCCTCGCCGGTTATTTCGGAAAGGGGCCTCCCGCACCCGGGCGCGGCCACATTTTCAGCGAGTACCTCCATAATGAGGAAGTGGCCATCCGGACGGGGCGCTGGAAACTGATCTATTGTTCGGGCCGCCGCAAGCGTGATGACGGTTACGAAACCGATAACCCCACGCCGGGCCGGTACACGCGCCTGTTCGACCTGGAGGCCGACCCGGGCGAGTTCACGGATCTGTCCGCCCGTCGCCCCGACGTCGCGCGGGAGCTGATGAACCTCGCGCTGCACCGTTTCCGCGAAACCCATCCGGAAGCCGCCCGCGAGCCGGCCGCGCTCACCGCCGAAGAGGCACTCGACTGGTACCTGCGGCCCCGGGACGGCTCCTGAGGCGGGCCGCGGCGGAGTCCGCCGCTACCGTCTCCGGGCGTTTTCGCGCACGTGTTCGGGCAGGCCGGCGCGGCGGCCCAGATGGTTGAACTCCTCCCCGTAGCGGTAGCCGTGTTTGCGGCCGATTTCGGCGGCGAGCTCCTCGGCGAAGGACCGGGCGAGCTCTTCGGCGGCGGCGGGCGTGAGCTCGGCCAGCCGGCTGCGGCGGCGTCCGGCGCGCTCGAGGCGCTCGCGCGTTTCCGCGGCGAAGCGGTGATTCGAGGTCTTCAGCTCGGCGATGGCGCGGAGCTTTACGGCGAGAGTGCCGCTGATATCGACGGCTTTGAGCGACGCGGCGCCTTCTCCGCCTTCCCGCGGCCGGTAGGGCCGGTACGGACTGTAGAAGTAATACTCGGGAGCGGCGTAGCCGGGATACCCTATGTAGGTCATCTCCTGGAGAAAGTAACTTCCCCCGCCGTAGGGCGCTTCCTCCGCCATCCGCCCCACCCAGGAAGTGTCTTTGTCGTCCAGATAGTGAATGTACCAGTCGGGGAAGAAGACGATACCCGGTTTCCAGTGCCGCATCAT
>JBBIMZ010000204.1:0-3002 GCA_037444135.1 Solibacteraceae bacterium | reverse complement strand
CGCTGGTCGAGATCTGGCCGAATTCGCCGCTCTTGTATCCGAGGTTCAACACCTCCCGGACGCCCAGCGCCCGGGCCGCCCGCTCGCCGTCTTCGTTGTTGGCGAGGCGCGTCCGGGCCGGATCGAGTCCCACCGAATCCTTCTCCTCGTTGCCGAACAGGAGCACGTACACCGGTCGCCCCTCGGCGATCATCTTCGCCAGCGTGCCCCCGGCGCCGTAGAGATAATCGCGCGAGCCGGCCGCGATCACCATGACGGGCGCCGGCGCCTGCTGCGCGGTCGCCGAGAGCGCCAGCAGCGCCGCGAGCGCCACCGCCTTCATTTCTTCACCGCCCGCTCGAGCACATGGGGCGGAACGGCGTCGCCCCGTCCCACATGGTTGAACTCTTCGCCGAACTCGAAGCCGTGGCGGCGGCCGATCTCGCGAGCGAGCTGCTCGGCGAGGGCGATAGCAAAGTGCCGCGGGCCGGCCTCGTCACCCGGCTCGAAGCGCAAGCCCGCCTCCAGCGCCAGCACGCGGTTGCGCGTCCGCAACATTCCGAGGGCGATCTGCTTGGCCGTCCACGTCCGCCCGATATCGGAGGCGACCATCCGCGCGTTCTCTTCGCCGCCTTCGCCAGGCCGGTACGGCCGCCCGGCGGCGTAATAGTACACCTCCGGGACGCTGTACGGGCGCAACCCCATCCGCGCCAGTTGCGGCGAGAACATTCCGCCGCCACTATAGCCCCAGGCCTCCTCGGCCATCTTGCCGACCCAATACTGGTCCCAGTCCGGCTGAAAATGCACGTAAGGGTCGGGGAGGAAGATTTTGGCCGGCCGCAGATGGCGGATCAGCGCAAAAAGCTGTTCCCGCATTTCGGTGCTGGAGACCTGGCCGAGCTCGCCGCTCTTGTGCGCCAGATAGACCGTGTCGCGAAAGCCCAGCAACTCGGCGGCCTCCTGCGCCTCTTCGACGTTGGCCCAGCGCGTTTCGGCCGGCATCAGACCGGAGGCGGCCTTTTCGTCGTTGCCGAACTGCGCCACGTAGATCTGGTAGCCGTCGAGCGCCAGTTGCGCCAGCGTTCCTCCGGCGCCCCACAAGTAGTCGCCGGAGCCTGCGGTGACGGCGAGTACGTTCAGGTTTTCCTGCGCCGCCAGCGGGGCCAGCAGCGCCGCCGCGGCCCACGTCCACGCTCGAGTCGCCCGCATCGTCTCAGGCGACCGATTCTATCGCAAACGCCGCCGGTTGTGGTATAAGAATGCGGAAACGGAATGGTGCGCGCGCTGGTGTGGCCCGTCGCTGTTGCAACCTGGCTCGGCGCCCTGTCGGCGGAGCCCCTGCCGTTGCTCCGGCCGCCGCCCGGCAAATCATTCCTGGTCATCCTGCCCCACCACGACGACCACACGCACGAGTACGGCTTCGGAGGGTTGATCGCGCGGCTGGTCGACGAAGGCTACACCGGGCGCTACGTGCGGGTCACCAACGACGAAAAAGACGGCGCCCACGGCTGGGGCAACAACGATCTGGTCAACGAGAAGGAGACGCGGGACGCCGTCGCCGCGCTCGGTATCCAGGAAGTGATCAGCCTCAACTGGCGCAATGACCACATGGATTCGATCCCGTCGGGCGACCTCCGCGCCCAGCTCATTCTCCTGCTGCGCCGCTACCGCCCCGACTTGGTGCTCTCCTACGACCCCTGGGGCCACTACGACCGCAATCCCGACCACCGCAAAGTCTCGCGCGCCGTGGCCGACGCCGTCGCCCAGGCAGGCTACGCCAACGTGCACCCGGAGCATCTGGCCGCGGGCCTGCGCCCGCACCGCGTTCCCTATCTCCTCTACGCCCAGCGCTTCGATTACGGCAAGGGCCACACTCCGAACGTCGCCGTCGAACTGACCGAGAGCCAGGTGGCGCGCAAGGCGCGGGCCTACTGGCTTCACAGGAACGTGCGGGTGAATCCGGCGGGCGCCCGCGCCGTCCGCCAGGCCCTCGATGCCCGCGGACTCCGCGTGCCCGAGCTCGACGGCCTGAGCGACGAAGACGCGGCTGTCAAGATGCAAGAGTGGCGGATGTACTGGATCTCGGCCAAACGCGGCCGCGAGAACGGCGTCCCGTATGCCGAGATCTTTTATTTCGTGGACGAGTGGGACTCGTGGCCCGGCCTGAAGGACTATCTCCGGGCCAACGTGGTGACCCGATGAGAACGCTGCTTGTCGCCGCCGTGGTTCCGCTGCTTGCTGCCGGGGCGCCGCTGCCTTCCGTGCCGATGCCTCCCGGCAAGGTCTTCCTGGTGATCCAGCCGCACCATGACGACCACACGACCGACTACGGCATGGGAGGTCTCATCGCCCGCCTCGTCGACGAAGGCTATCGCGGCATTTACATCCGCGCCTCAAACGACGAAAAAGACGGCGCCCACGGCTATCCGCTCAACGATCAGATCAACCTCAAAGAGTGCCTCGAAGCGACGCGGATCCTCGGCATCGAGCGCGTGCACAGCCTGAACTGGCGCAACGACTACATGGACCCGATTCCGGTGCAGGAGCTGCGCGCGCAGCTCATTCTGCTGATCCGCCAGTACCGCCCCGACGTCGTGCTGGGACACGATCCCTGGGGCCACTACGACCGCAACCCGGACCACCGCAAGGTGGCCTGGGCGATGGCCGACGCTGTCTGGATGGCCGGCTACGCCAACGTCCATCCGGAGCACCTGGCCGCGGGCTTGAAACCCCACCGCGTCCCGTATCTGTTTCTGAAGGCGCGCGTCGACTACGGCCGGGGCCACGAACCGAACGTGGTGGTCGAGCTCACGGAAAGCCAGGTCGCACGGAAGCAGAAAGCCTATTCGGCGCACCGCAACGTCTATGCCAGCCCGGCGATGGCCCGCTCGATTCGCAAGCAGCTCGAAGCCGAAGGGCTGGTGATCGACGAGCTCGAGGGCCTGAACGACCAGCAGGCGGCGGTGCGCATTGAGGAGTGGTACATGGAGTGGATTTCGCGCCGGCGCGGCCGGGAAAACGGC
>JBBIMZ010000203.1:0-6851 GCA_037444135.1 Solibacteraceae bacterium | reverse complement strand
CCGACGGAGCCTGCTACCGCTTCCCTGCCGCCGTCGCCGCCGCCATCACCTATGATCCCGACGCCCGGCCGGCGGAGGCCGCGTCCGCCGCGGTCCGCACGCCGCCGACAGTTCCGCGGCGGCCGGTGGATTACGGGCGCATCGCCACCGAACTGCGCGATCCGGCCGAGATTGTCGAGCGCGTGCGCCGCGCGCGGCCGTCCAAGGCGTTGCCGGCGACCTCCTATGAGCCGCCCCGCACGCCGCTCGAGGAGCGACTCGCCGCGCTCTGGGCCGAGATGCTCCGCCTGCCGCGAGTCGGACTCTACGACAACTTCTTCGATCTCGGCGGCCACTCGCTGCTGGCGGTGCAGTTGCTGGCGCGCATCCGGGAGGAGCTGGACGCCGACTTGCCGCTCGACGTCGTTTTTTCCGGCAACTTCTGCGTGGCGGAGCTGGCCCGGGCGATCGAACTGGCCGAACTGGAACGGGCCGATCCGGAGGCCTATCAGGCGCTGCTGCGCGAGCTCGAAGGGATGTCCGATGAACAGGTGCGCGCGCTGCTCGAGCGCCAAGGGGAGGGCGGCGGAGCCTAACGTGCGCATCTTGCTCACCTCCAACGCGCCTCATCTTCCTCCGCGAGGCGGCTCGACGCGGAGCAATCTCGCCTGGCTGACGATGCTGGCCTCGCGTGGACACGAGTGTCGCGTCGTGGCTCCGGCCGCCCGCGGGGAGACACCCGAGCAGGCCGAGCGCCTCCGCATGGATATCGAAGAACAGGGCCTCGAGGCGCATCCGGCCGGCGCCGACCCCGCACTCGGCGCCGACGTGGTGCGATACGGCGCCATCACGCTCTATTTGGTCCGAGACCCGGCTCGCATGCGCGCCGCGCTTCAGGCGCAGATCGCCGAGTTCGCCCCCGCCTGGGTGCTGGTTTCCTCCGAGGATCTCGGCCAGGTGTTGCTGCAAGAGGCCCACCGGTCGGCGCCCGGCCGGGTGGTGTATCTGGCGCACACGCCGCAAATGTTTCCCTTCGGCCCTTACAGCCTGAATCCGCACCCGCGCGGAGCGGCGCTCGTGGCGGGCGCCGCCGGCATCGTGGCGATAGGCCTGGCCATGGCCGGCTACCTCGAGCAGCATCTGGGCCGGAGGCCCGCGGTGATTCATCCGCCTGTCTACGGACCCGGCCCATACCCGCGGCGCGAGCCGGACGAGGACGGCTGGATCACGATGGTGAATCCCTGCGCGGTGAAGGGAATCTCGATCTTCCTGGCGCTGGCGCGCCGCTTCCCCGCCTGGCGTTTCGCCGCGTTGCGCGGGTGGGGAACAACCGCCGAGGACTTGCGGGCGATGGAGCAACTCGCCAACGTCACGCTGTTGCCGAAGGTCAAAGACATCTCGACGGTCCTTCGCCGGACCAAGATCCTGCTGATGCCGTCGCTGTGGCCGGAAGGTTTCGGATTGATCGTGATGGAGGCGATGCTGCACGGCGTGCCGGTCCTGGCAAGCGATCAGGGCGGACTGGTGGAAGCCAAAGCCGATACGCGCTACGTCCTCCCGGTGCGGCCGATCGAGCGGTACCGGACCGTCTTCGACGAGAACCGGCTTCCCGCGCCCGTCGTTCCTGAGCAGGACATCGAACCGTGGGCCGGCGCTTTGGAGGAGTTGATGAGCGACGCCGATCTCTACCGGCGCGAGGCGGGTGCGGCGCGGGCGGCGGCCGAGAAATTCGTTGCGGGGGTCCGGCCCGGCGCGCTCGAGGAGTTTCTGGCGGCGCTCGAGCCCGCCGGAGCGCCGGCGGTCGCAGAGCGGCCCGCGCCCGGTTCGGCGGCACGGCTCTCGGCGGAGCGACGGGCGCTCCTGGCGGCCAGGCTCCGCGAACAGCGCAAGCCGCGGGAAAGCGTTTGAGGCGCCTCGATGCGGATCCTGCTGGCGCAGAACACGCATTACTTTCCGGCCTACGGCGGCGGGGACAAGTCCAACCGCCTGCTGATGGAGGCGCTCGCCGCCAGGGGCCACCTCTGCCGGGTCGTGGCGCGCCGGCGGGCGGCAACCGAGGGCGAGTACCTCGAGGAGCTTGCGGCCCTGGGCATGGCGGGCGCCGTGGCCGGACCCGGCCATGTGCGCTTCAGGCTCGGCGGCGTGGACGTGGAGGTCAGCCTGCGGCCCGATGCTCGTCCGCTACTCGAACAGGTGATCGCAGCCTTCGCCCCCGAGGCGATCCTGTTGTCGACGGACGATCCGGCGCAGCAACTGCTCGAGACGTCGCTCGGCGCCGGCGGCGCCCGCCTCGTCTATCTGGTTCGCACGACGCTTTCTCTCCCCTTCGGGCCGGAGGCGGCCTTTCCGAGCCGGGAGAGGACCGAACGGCTGCGCCGGACCGACGCCGTAGTGGCCGTGAGCCGCTACGTCGCCGAGTACGTCCGCCGCTGGAGCGGCCTCGAAGCGGTGGCGCTGCCCATCTCGCTGCTCGAGCCCGGTCCCTGGGAGGCGCTCGGCCGGTTCGACAACGAGTTCGTCACCATGGTGAATCCCTGCGCGGTGAAGGGAATCTCCATCTTTCTGGCGCTCGCCGATGCGCTGCCGCGAATTCGCTTTGCAGCGGTGCCGACCTGGGGAGCAACGGCGGCGGACCTAGAGGCGCTTGGCCGCCGCCCCAATGTCACGATCCTCCCGCCTGCCGCCGACATCGGGCGCATCCTAGTGCGCTCGCGCACGGTGCTGGTCCCGTCGCTCTGGGCCGAAGCCCGCTGCCGCATCGCCGTCGAAGCCATGCTGCACGGCGTGCCCGTGCTGGCAAGCAACGTGGGCGGCCTCCCCGAGGCGATGATGGGCATCGATTATCTGTTGCCGGTGCGGCCGATCGAGCGCTACCAGCGGCGGGTCGACGAAAAGCTGGTCCCCGTGCCGGAGGTCCCCGAACAGGACATCACGCCCTGGCGGGCCGCGCTCGAGGAACTTCTCGGCGACCCGGAGCGGTGGGCCGGGCTGGCGCGCGCTTCGCGCGAAGCGGCGCTGGCTTATGCAGCCGGTCTGAGCGTGGAGCCCTTCGAACAGCTCCTGCTCGACCTGAGGCTCGAATCCCGCCGTCCGGCCGGGCGGATCGCGCCGCCTCAGGGCCCCGTCTCGCCTCCGTCGGCCGCTTTGTCGCCCGACAGGCGGGCGCTGCTTGCCGCGCTGCTCAAACGCACTTCAGCGCCTTCCCGGGCGCCGCAGCGGTGGTTTCCGTTTCTCGAGCAGCACGAAGGCGTGCGTCTCCGCCTGCTTTGTTTTCCTTATGCCGGAGGCGGCGCGGCCGTGTTCCGCGGCTGGGAGGCGCACCTGCCGCCATGGATCGGCGTGTGCCCGGCACGATTTCCGGGGAGGGAAAGCCGCCTGGCCGAGCCGGCCTTGGACCGCGTCGAGCCGCTCGTCGAAGCGCTCGTCCAGGCGCTCCGCAACCACCTGGAGATCCCCTACGCTTTCTTCGGGCACAGCCTGGGAGCTCTGGTCGCCTTCGAGCTGGCGCGGCGTCTGGAGCGAGAAGAGTGCCCGCGGCCCGTGGCGCTTCTGGTGGCGTCCGCGCGGGCGCCGCAGTTTCGCCTCCACTCACACGCGGAGGCCGAACCGGATGAGCAGGCCTTGCTGGAGGAACTGCGCGGGCTCGGCGGAGGCGCGGAGCTCATCGAGAGCGAGGAGCTTAGAAAGCTGATGCTGCCGGTGCTGCGCGCGGACTGCTCGATGGCGCGGCGCTACCGCTACGAACCCGGACCGCCGCTCGAAATCCCTATCCGGGCGTATGTCGGGGCCGACGACGCGCGCCTGGCTCCCGAGGCCGTCGAGGCCTGGAAGCAGCAGACGCGCTCGACGTTCCGCCTGCGCCTGTTTCCAGGAGGGCATTTTTTCTTGCGCTCTTCCGAAGCCGAATTCCTGAGCGCACTCGGCGAGGACCTGGCCGAGCTCGCGGGGTGAGCCGCCGGCCGGCGGCGCTCGCTCAACTTCAATCCGGTTCGCCGCAGCCCAGGACTTCCGGCTCCGGATCGGCCAGCACGGAAAGCGCCGGTTTTGCCGGCGGCACGCGGCGCAGCAGAGCCCGTCCGGCGGCTTCCAGGTAGCGCAGGCCGGAGCACTCCAGCGCGGAAGCCAGCGGGCCGGCGACGGCGCTGAGATGCTCTTCGAGGAAACGCCCGGCCGCTTCCGCCGCCACTGCGGCGCGTTCCGGGTCGCCGCAGGCCAGCGCGTACGCCTCCTTCAGCCGCAAGTAGGCGATGAAGCCGGCCTCGACGCACACGTGGTCGGGCGGTTCGGCCGTCTGCGGCCGGTAGGCGAAGGCCTCATACTGGGCCTCCAGCTCGGCCAGCAGGCTGCCGAACTCCACCAGGCGGCGATGGCTCACCTCGCGCGGCGCCACCGGCCCTCCAGGCCCGAACAGCGAGTGATAGATCCCTTCGGAGGCCTCTTCCTGAGCAGCCTCGGCGGCCGCCGCCAGATCCGGATCGGCGACTTCGGGGGCAAGCGCGGCGACCTTCTCCCGCCAGCCGGCGGCGGGACACTCCAGCAACAAGGAGATCATCCGCCATTCGGCCGCCTGCCGCAGCAGCTCGCACTGGCGCGCGCCCAGCGGCGGGCTCATTTGAGCTGCGCTCCGATCAGCAAGGGAATCCATCCCGTCCGCATCTTGCGTGCGCCGACTTCGCCTTTAGAGCCCTCCCAGACCGCGAAAGCGACCTGGGTCCGCGAGCCGGGAACGACTCCGCTCGGAACGGGCCGCACCAGCACCACGCTCCAGCCGTCCCGGGTGCGGATCCCCTTGCCCTTGGAGACCGTTGCCGGCGCCGACGCCAGCGTGCCCGGTCCCTCGGCGATCAGGTCTTCGACGGCCGACTGGCGCGGACCGGCGCGCCGGTTGCCCACCGCCTCGGCCGGCGCATAGCGCCTCGCCATCTCTTTCTGCGCCACCGAACCTGCCTCGAGCGGCGGCGCCTGGAAAGGATAGTGATCCACAGAGGCGTTGGGGTACAGGTCCCGGATCGTGTCGCCGCGCCCGTCGACCCAGG
Source organism: Solibacteraceae bacterium (assembly GCA_037444135.1). Taxonomy (GTDB): domain Bacteria; phylum Acidobacteriota; class Terriglobia; order Bryobacterales; family Bryobacteraceae; genus CALKXJ01. The sequence continues at coordinate 1,836 of JBBIMZ010000203.1, read as the reverse complement.
CCTGCCAGTCGGCCCGCCAGTAAGTGATTTCGACCCGGCGCCCGGCGGCGCCCATCTGGGGATCCGGCGGCTCCGGGGAGACCGCTTGCGGGATCTGCACGGCGCAGGCGTCGACAAAGCGGCCCGGCCCCGGCAGGTCGCTCGGGCTCGGGTCGAGCCACTGGAGGCGAAACGCCACGCTGGCGCCGTTGGTCAGCGCACGCACGCGCACCTCGGGTGTGGAGGGTGTGAGCAGGCGCGGTTCGACCAGGTCTTGCAGCAACAAGCGGGCGACGTGCTCGGGCGCGCGGTCCCAAGCCTTAGCGGCCGGATCGAGAGGAACCTCGGCGGCGGTGACGGCGGCGACTTCGTTCACTGTACGCGGCGGCCGCCGGCCCCCCGGCACGCTCACCAGCAGCGCCAGCCACCATACAAGGACGAGGCGGGATCTCATGGCGATCTTCTCCCTAAGGGCAGTTGGTGCGAACCACCTGATGCTTGGCGTCGAACGCCGGGCGGATGTGGACCGGTTCATTCAGCGGGACGCGCACGACGGCGGCCCCTTGCGCGTCGAAGCCCGTCACCGTCTCGCCCTGCCGTGCCCATCGCGTGACCACGCTCTCGGTCGAACCGAACAGGCACAGCAAGCCGGCTAGGTCCGGATCGCGCGCCGCGTTCCGGTAGACGCGGACAGCCTCATCGGCGCCCGGACCGAACATCTGCCGCAAGAACGCGAGCGGCACGTGGATCGGCGGAATGTAGTAGACATTCGGCTCCAGCCCGAACTGCGGGAACAGCGGCAAGGCGACCTTGCGCACGTGCACCAGATAGTCGATCGGATTGTCAGCGCGGGCCTGGGCGGGCCTTGAGACGAACCCGGCCAGGCGGATCTTGCCGATGCAGTTCACGAAGCACTGCGGCTGCAACCCTTGCTCGAACTTGGGAAAACAGGCGATGCACTTTTCCGACGTGCCCGTCATCGGGTTGAAAAAGACTTTCTTGTAGGGGCAGCCCTTGACGCACTCCTGATAGCCGCGGCAGCGTTGCTGATCGACCAGCACGATGCCGTCCTCCTGGCGCTTGTAGATCGACCCGCGGGGGCAGGAAGCCAGACACGCCGGATACGTGCAGTGATTGCAAATGCGCGCCAAATAAAAGAACCAGTGCATGTGAGGCAGCGTGAGGAACGCCCCGCGTTCGACCTGGCCGGTGCAGTCGTCCTCGCCGGTGTTCGGATAGGCGAAGTCCTGCGACTCCGGCCGCCAGCCCAGCAGGCGCTCGCCGGCGGGGGCCGCCTCGAAAAGGGTCCGGCCTTCGTAGACGCCGCCGCGCCAGCGCTGGCCGCCGAGCATCTCGAGGACCTTCAGGTCCCACGCCAGCGGGTAGCTGCCGTAGGGCTTGGTCTCGACGTTGTTCCACAGCATGTACTCCTGGCCTTTGCCCGACGTCCAGGTCGTCTTGCAGGCCAGCGTGCACGTCTGGCAGGCGATGCACTTGTTGATGTCGAAGACGGCGGCGAACTGCCTCTGCGGCCGGCTTTCCGGATACCAGTAGGACATCTCCCGGTTGATCTGCCAGTTGAAGACGCGAGCCATGGCTTACCTCTCCTCCCTCTCTTGGGTGACGAACCCGCCCGCCAGATAACGGCTCATGGCGGGCGATTCGTACTTGGGCCGGATGCCCAGAGCGGCGGGACGCCACAAGCCCCGCCCGCCGATGCCGCCCGGCTCGGCTCGCGTGATCTTGACGATGGCTTCGCGCGGCGCCCCGGTCGGACAGTGCACGTCGGGCAGAAAACCCTTGCCGATGCTCTGCCCGAACAGGTTCTTGCGCACCAGCGAGTCGGTCATCCAGGTG
>JBBIMZ010000202.1:0-6896 GCA_037444135.1 Solibacteraceae bacterium | reverse complement strand
TGCCGTCTTCGTCCTTATCGCTTCCGTCGTCGCCCGGTTCGGCCTGGATCTGCTCCAGAGCCTGCTCGTGTACGCGCTTACCGTGCTTGCCGGACTCGTCTTTCACCTGTGGGGCACGCTCGCGCTGCTCGTGCGCCTGCTGGCGCGGGTGTCGCCGGCCGCGTTTTACCGGAGAATCGCCGCCGTCCAACTGTTCGCCTTCTCGACTTCCTCGTCCAACGCCACGCTGCCTCTTACCCTCCAGACGGCCGAACAGAAGCTGGGCGTGCCCAGCAGCATCGGCAGCTTCGTGCTTCCTCTCGGCGCAACGATCAACATGGACGGGACCGCGCTCTATCAGGCGGTGGCGGCGATGTTCATCGCGCAGATCTACGGCGTGCCGATGGACTTCAGCGCTCACATGACGATCGTGCTCACGGCGACGCTGGCTTCGATCGGCGCCGCGGGCGTGCCGAGCGCCGGCATCATCACGCTGATCATCGTGCTCCAAAGCGTCGGGCTGGGAGGCCGGATCGAATCGGGCATCGCGCTCATCCTCGGTGTGGACCGCTTGCTCGATATGTGCCGCACGGTGGTCAACGTCACCGGAGACCTGACCTGCGCCGCGTTCGTGGCGCGGAGCGAGGGCGAACTCCGGCTTCCGGAGGCGTAGCCTATGGGCGGCCGAAGCTGCGGTAGGCTTCGTCGAGGATCTCGACGACGTGCGCGACGCGCTGGCCGCGGCCGAACAGCTCCACGCCGGCGCGCAACTGAAGCAGGCAGCCGGGATTGGCGGTGGCGATCAGCTCCGCTCCGGTGCGATTGACCTGCTCCATTTTCTTTTCGAGGATGGCCATCGCCATGTCGGTGTGGACGAGGTTGTAGACGCCGGCGCTGCCGCAGCACAAGTCGCTGAGGGCCATCTCGCGGAGACTCAAGCCGGGGACGGCGGCAAGCAGCTTCCGCGGCGCGGCCCGCACTCGCTGGCCGTGCGCCAGGTGACAGGAATCCTGATACGTCACCGTAGCGCGCACCGGGCCCATGCGCCCGTTGAGCGCGATCGAGGCCAGAAACTCGTTGACGTCCTTGACCAGCGCCGAGAAGCGGTGCGCCTTTCCGGCAAACGCCGGATCCTCGTCGAGCAGTTCGCGATACTCTTTCAGCGTCGAGCCGCAACCGGCCGCGTTCGTGATGATCGCGTCGAAACCGCCGCCGAGCAGCGCCTCGATGTTGCGACGCGCCAGCTTCCGCGCCTCTTCCCGCAGGCCGGAGTGCACGTGCAGGGCGCCGCAACAGTTCTGCCCCTCCGGAACGACCACTTCGCAGCCGTTCTTTTGCAGCACCCGCACGGTGGCCTCGTTCAGCCTGGCGAAGAAAACGTTGGCGATGCAGCCGCCGAGCAGCGCGACACGGTAGCGGCGCTCGCCTTCGGCCGGAAACGTCTTGCCGTAGTGGCGGAAGAATGTCGGCAGCTCGGCGGCCGGCGCGAGACGCTCGGCACGTTCCAGCTTTCCGAACAACTTCAAGACGCCTGTGGCGCGCACGAGCCGCCGGAGACCGGAGCGCTGATACAGCCACAGCAGCAGGCCGGCCGCCCGCAGCCCGGTGCGCGAAGGCAGCAGGTGCGAAAAGACGAACGTGCGGAGCAGGCGCTCGCCCCATGGCCTCCGGATCGCCGCTTCGATCTCGGCGCGGGCCGCTTCGACCAGCCGCCCGTACGCGACGCCGGAAGGGCAGGCCGTCTCGCAACCGCGGCAGGCAAGGCACAGGCCGATGTGCTCGATGTAAGACGGACTGATCGGCATTTCACCTTCGGCCACTTTGACCATCTGGTAGATGCGGCCCCGGGGCGAATCCATTTCCAGGCCGAGTTCGCGGTAGGTCGGGCAGGCGTTGAGGCAGAGGCCGCAGTGCACGCAGCGATCCAGATCCACGAGCGCGGGCCTGTCGATTCGCACGGATTGTTCAGAGACGGCCATAAAGCCTCCCTCGGTTGAGCAACCCGTTGGGATCGAACAACTGCTTGAGCCTGACCATCAGGGGAAAGTCGCTCCCGGGATTCGGCCACTGCTCGAAGTCGGGTGCAGCGCCGGCGGGCGGCGATTCGATGACCACCTTCCGGCCACGCCGAACCGCCTCCTGGACGGCGCCGACGGCCGCCTCCCCATCGGCGAAAAACGCATAGCAAACCCCGGTGCCGGCGCGCGCCAAAACCGGCACTTCGTGCTCGCCCACGAGCTCGGCCTGCTCGCGCAGCGTCGACGAATAGCGGACCACAGCGCCCTCCGGATGCTGCCTAAGAAAATCCGGCGCAAATTCCCGCACCCTTCGCCACAAGGCCTCCTCGGACTCGCCCCGAATGGGCGAGCCGCCCAGCTCACGCGCGTACCGCTCAAGAACAGCCGGGCGGCCGCCGACATGGACCAGCAGCACATAGTCTTGGAGGCCAATCCGGGCGGCGCCGCGCGGATTCAAGATGTCCACGGCGGCCGGTTGGAGGTGGGTCTTGAGAAGCGCATCGCGCGCCGCGAAGGCTGCTCCCGCCGTCGCAAACCGGGAGACATACGTAGAGGTTCCGGGCGGCCGGGGCACCAGCCGGAAGTTCACGACGGCGATCGCCGCCAGCGTCCCGAACGAGCCGATCATCAGCTTGGCCATGTCCAGTCCGGCGACGTTCTTCACCACCATTCCGCCCGACTCGATCAATTTGCCTTCCAGGGTGACGAACTTCATGCCGATGACGAGATCGCGGCAGGCGCCGTAGAGCCGCCGGCGCGGGCCGCTCGTGGCGGCCGCAACCACCCCTCCGACCGTCGCCGCGTCATAGTAGGGCGGATCGAGCGGCAGCATCTGGCCGTAAGCGGCGGCGATTTGGTTCAGCTCGGCAATGGGCAGACCCGCCTCGACACTGATGGTCAGGTCACGCGGTTCGTACTGAAGCACGCGCCGCATCGCCGCCGTCGAGATGACGACGTCAGGCGGCGCCGGCGGATGGCCCAGGCGGTCTTTGGTGAACGCGCCGCCCAGCGTGATCCGGCTTCGCCCCGCAGCCGCCGCTGCCAACGCTTCACACAATTGCTGCGGAGTCTCAGGCCGGAGCGGCTCCATGCGCACTCATCTTAACCGACGCGCCGGTGTGCGTGCTGCGGAGGGGCGTCGCCGCGAGGCGCGGCCGAGCGTGACGGGCCGTCCGTTGCGGACGCGGCGGGCGCTGGAGTATAGTGAGGGCTCGAAAAGGGAAACGCAGGAGGGAATATGCCGTATTGCTCAAACTGCGGCGCGCAGGTCGACGGTCAGTACTGTCCGAGTTGCGGCGCGCCGGTTCCGCTGCCGGCCGGAGCGGGTCAAAGTGCGGCACCGCCGGCGGCCGGCATGTCCGACAACGTGGCGGGAGCGCTCTGCTACCTGCTGGGATTCATTACGGGAATCATTTTTCTGGTTCTCCAGCCCTACAACACGCGCCGGGAGGTGCGCTTTCACGCCTTTCAGTCCATCTTCTTGTCGGTGGCGTGGATCGTGCTGTGGATCGTCATCGGCATCGCCTTGCCGTGGGCGGTCTATTTTGTGGTGAGCCCGCTGCTGAGTCTGGCGGGGCTGGCGCTGTGGCTGTACCTGCTGTGGAAGACGTATCAGAATCAGAAGATCGTCCTGCCCGTGATCGGCGAGATGGCCCAGAAGCAGGCGTAGCCGTTCCTGCCGGCCGGCGCGTCTAACGCACGTGCGGTTCATTTTCGGGGCGCTCTTGCTGGTGGCTCGGGCCGGCGGGCAGGCGCCTGAGATCGGCCTCATCGAGATCTACGGATTGCGGCAGGTCCCGGCGGCCAAGGTGCGTCAGGCGCTCGGCGTCACCGTAGGCGACCCGCTGCCGCGTTCGAAGGCTGACACCGAGGAAGCGATCGAAAAAGTGCCGGGCGTGGTTCGCGCGCGCCTGGAAGCGGCGTGCTGCGAAGAAGGCAAGGCCCTGCTCTATGTCGGCATCGAAGAGCGCGGCGCCGCGCGCTTTGAGTTCCGCGACCCGCCGAAGGAGCCCCTGCTGCTGCCCGAGGAGATCCACGACACCTACGTGCGTTTCCTGACCGCGCTTGGCGAGGCGGTACGAGCTGGCGACACCGAAGAAGACCTCACACAGGGGCACTCCCTGATGAGGAACGCCGCCTGCCGCGCCCCGCAGGAGAGATTCGTCGAATTCGCCGCCGCGCACTTTGATCGCATTCGAGACGTGGTGCGGAATTCCTTCGATGAGGAACACCGCGCCATCGCGGCCTATGTCATCGGATACGCTCCGGACAAGAAGGCGGTGGTTGAAGACTTGCTGTACGCCGTGCGCGATCCGGACGAGACGGTGCGCAACAACGCGATGCGCGCCCTGGCGGCGATTGAAGTCTACGCGAAACGCAACCGGCAGCTCGGCATCCGGATTCGGCCGACCTGGCTCATCGAGATGCTGAATTCGCTGGTATGGACCGACCGGACCACGGCGGCGGTCAATCTCGTCAATCTCACCGAGGAGCGCGAAGAGGAAGTTTTGAGCCAGATCCGCGAGCGCGCCCTCGCCTCCCTGATCGAGATGGCGCAGTGGAAGCACCTTGCGCATGCGCTTCCTGCGTTCATCCTCCTTGGGCGGGTCGCCGGAATGAAAGAGGAAGAAATCCAAAAGGCTTGGGAAACCGGCGCGCGGGAGGCGGTCATCGCCCGCGGCCGGCAGCTTGCGGGCAAGCGCATCAAGGGGCGCTGATCGCGTCGGCGATTTCGATGCGGCGCCGGCGGTCTTCGGCGGCCTGGCGTAGCGCCCGGTACCGCCGCAGGCACTGGTCGGCCTGTTCACGCTTGCCCACCGCGCGCCAGGCCTGCGCCAGTTGGAAGTGACGGATCCCGTCTTCGTCGGCGGCCGCGGCGGCTTCCAGATGCGGCACGGCCTGCTCGAAACGTCCGAGTGTGAGGTAAGCTTGACCGAGCGCGCCGCGGGCCGGCAGGAAGGCGGGATCGCGTTTTACGGCACCCTCCAGGCATTCGAGCGCCCTCTCCGGCTGCTCCAGACCGAGGTAGGAACTGCCGCAGAGAAAGAGGATTTCCGGGGAGTCAGGCTCGCGCCGGCGGAGCTTGTCGATCCACGGCAGGGCGCCGCGGAAGTCACGGCCGTTGAACAGGGCCAGAGCGAGGCCTTTTTCCAGGACGGGGTCGCCCGGCGAGAGTGCGAGGGCTTTCTCCCATTCTCGCGCCGCCTCGACCGCCCTTCCCGCGCCGTCCAGCTTCCGCGCCTTGAGCTCGTGTAAAGCCGCCGATTCGGGCAAGGATTCCAGCCGGGCGTAAGCCTGCGCGGCGAGCCGCCGCAACCGCCGGATCTGCCAGTACAGCCCTTCCGGCGAATCGGCGCCCTGCGGACAAGGAGGCTCGGTTTGCTCGGAACAGTCACGACGGGGGAGGGCGCGCTCCCGTTCTTCTTCGATCGCCGCCCAGTCGGCGTGGCCGGCGCGGCGGTAGCCCTCCGCCAGAGCGGCGTGCAGGCCGGGCAGCTCCGGAAGCGCAGCCGCGGCCGCGCGCAGCTCGCGCAGCGCCAGGCCGTACTGTCGCCGTTCGAGGAGCGACTCTCCCCGGAGCACGGCCAGATAGGGCGACGCCGGCGCGCTCGCCTCGAGCCGCGCCAGCGCTCGCTGCGCCTGCGCTTCGTAGCTCCGCTCCAGCCCGTACCAGAGGCGCGGGTTGCCGCCCAGGGCCGCGGTGAGCTGCTCGAAGTGTCCGGCTGCTTCTTCGAACTCCTCTACCGCCAGCAGCGATTCGGCCAACATCAGCCGGGCGTTGCGGTCCGCCGGTTGTGCGGCGAGCGCCCGCCGCAGCGGGTCGACCGCCTCGTTGGGCCGGCCGAGACGGAGCTGGCTTGCGCCGAGAAATAGCCACGCCGTCGCCAGCCGCGGATCCTGATCGAGAGCCGCGCGGCAATCTTCGATCGCCTGCTCGTAGCGACCCGCCTTGAAGCGCAGCACCGCCAGGTTCGCTCGAAGAATCGGGTTCTGCGGCGCCGACTTCAGCAGGGCCTCGTAGATGGCGGCCGCTTCCTCGGTCCGCCCGGCCGCGGCGAGCTGCCGCGCCTGCTCGAGCCGGTCAACCTGAGGCCGTGCGGCCGGCGCCAGGAGACAGGCGAGCAACACCAGGAGAAGCGCCATTGCAAGACCGCGCACTCAGTATTCTAACGGATATGGCTTGTGGTGATGCGTAAGCTGTCCCATTTCGGACCCTTGCTGGCCCTGGCCGTGGCGGCGGCCTTCGGCGCCGCGGACGTCCTTCCGGCCTTTCGCGACGTGACGCGCGCCAGCGGCATCCGTTTCCGCGGCGAGTCCAGTCCCACGTCGCAAAAGTATCTCATCGAGTCGATGCTCGGCGGCGTGGCCGTGCTGGACTATGACGGCGACGGCCGCCTCGACGTGTTCTTCGTCAACGGCGGCGCCATCCGCGACCCGATGCCGAAAGGCGCCTTGCCGGATAAGTCCGATCCCAGGTACTGGGACCGCCTGTTTCACAACAACGGCGACGGCACGTTCACCGACGTGACGGCGCGCGCCGGAATCCGCGGCAGGCACTACGGCATGGGCGTCGCCACGGGCGATTACGACAATGACGGCGATCCTGACCTGTACGTGACCGGCTTTCCCGCGAACACGCTGTACCGCAACAACGGCGACGGCACCTTCACCGACGTGACCGCGCTGGCCGGTGTGGCGGGCGGCAACTGGTCTACCAGCGCCTGCTTTGTCGACTACGACAACGACGGCTGGCTGGACCTGATCGTGGCCCGCTACATGGACTGGAGCTTCGACAACAATATCTGGTGCGGGAGCCGCGAACCGGGCCGGCGCTCCTACTGCCACCCCGACGAATTCCCTCCCATTCACCATCTCGTCTTCCATAGCAACAAGGACGGC
>JBBIMZ010000201.1:0-6917 GCA_037444135.1 Solibacteraceae bacterium | reverse complement strand
ATCGTCTCGTAGTAGGCGAAGGTCTCGCCGGTGCGCGGGTCGCGGCCGCCCCAGCAGACGTTGTTCATCGTACCGGAGCTGGCCGCCGGGATGCGCTCGGGCGCCGCCCGGGCCAGCGCGCCGAGCAGCACGTCGACAATCCGCTGCGAGGTTTCGACGTTGCCCGCGGCCATGGCCGCCGGCGGCCGCGCGTTGACGACGGAGCCTTCAGGGGCGATCACACGGACGGGGCGCATCAGCCCGGCGGTAAACGGCACATCTTCGCGAATCAGCGAGCGGAAGACGTAGGCCGCCGCCGCCACCGTGACCGCGTCGTTGGCGTTCACCGGCCCTTCGGTCTGCGGGTCCGAACCGGTGAAATCCACTTCGGCCTCGCCGCCGTGCAGCCGGAGGGTGACCGCGATGCGCACGGGGCGGTCGGTGAGGCCGTCACCGTCGAGAAAATCGTGGAAGGAATACTCGCCCGGCGGCAGCCCGGCCAGCGTGGCGCGCATCATGGCTTCACTATAGTCCTTGAGGGCGCGCATGTTGCGCGCCAGGCGCGCCGCCCCGTAACGGCGGACGGCTTCGAGCAACCGTTCCTCGCCCTTGCGTAGGGCCATCCACTGGGCCAAGAGATCCCCTTGGCGTTCCTCCGGCGTGCGGACGTTGGCGAGCACGAGCGCCGACAGATAGGGGTCGAGCGTGCCGCCGCGCACCAGCGGCGCCGGCGGAATCCGGATGCCTTCCTGATAGATTTCTCTCGCCAGGGGCATCGATCCGGGACTCATCCCGCCGACGTCGGCGTGGTGGGCGCGGTTGGCCAGATAAAACAGGGGCCTGGCTCGGCCTTCGGCGAAGACGCCGGCCACGGCGGTGATATCCGGAAGATGCGTTCCGCCGCGGAAGGGATCGTTCAGGATCACGACATCGCCCGGGCCGAGGCGGACCTCTTCGATCACCCGGCGAACCGCCAGGGGCATCGCTCCTAGGTGCACGGGCATGTGGTCGCCCATCGCCACCGTCTCGCCTGCGGCGTCGTAGACGGCGCAGGAATAGTCGCGCCGCTCCTTGATGTTGGCCGAGAAGGCGGTCTTGCGAAGGACGATCCCCATCTCGTCGGCGATGGAGGCCAGCAGGTGGCGAAACAGTTCGAGCTCGATAGGGTCGTAGCGCAAGGGCTCACCGTCTGCCGGCCGGAGGCGTCCGGCGTTCTTCCGGGGGCTTGCCGCCGGGACCGGGAAGCTGGAAGACGCCGCCGGGCGCCGTCGGCAGCTCCTGCGGGACGGGCTCGGCGTGCTCCGGCTCCGGAGCGGGTTCGGGCGTAGGTTCGGGGGCAGGAGGTCCGCAGGCGGCCACTTCGACCTGGAAGGAGGCGATGCCGGTCCACTCGTCCGCGCGGCGGTGTTCCAGCCGCCAGGCGCCCGTGGCGGCGTGCTCGCTGACGCGCCAGTTCGGATCCGGCCCGGCGGGCGTGACGCCGCGCAGGCGGATGGGAGTGGAGCTGACTTCGCGGATGCTCCAGTCGGCGCCGCCCGTCATCGTCTCGTAGCGTTCGTAGCGCGCCCCGGTCTCGGAGGTGCGAACCCGGTCGATGACGAGGGCTCCGTTGCGGGCATCCTCGAACCCGAATTCCTCGATGACGCCGATGCGGGGTTCGTCGAAAACATCCCGGCGGCGCCAGTGCAGCCCGCCGTCGGTGGTGAGCAGGAAGAACGGATCGCGCGGCGGGACGCTGAGCACGTGTCCGGCGATCCAGCCGGTCTTGGCGTCGTGAAAATAGATCAGATCGAGGCCGGCACCGCGAATGCGGGGGTGGACCTCCCGCCAGGTCTGGCCGCCGTCGTCGCTGCAGAGCAGCACCGAATGCATGGTCACGGCGCGGTTGTGCAGATTGCCGGCCAGGAAGATCTTTTCGCCGACGCCTCTTGCCGAGACGAGCTGGAGAAATACCGGACAGGGCGCCTCGGCCGTGCAGGGCGCCTCGAACAGCGACAGGTCTTCGGGCGTGCACTCGTAGGGCAGGCGCAGCGGTTCACCGGTCCAGCGAAGCACGGGGGTCTCGGCGGCGGGCGGATCCTCGGCGCTGACAGCCCCTGCGGCCACCGACAGCGCAATCGCGACCCAAAAGCGCATCCCGCAACTCCAGATTGTAGCGCTTCCGCTCTGGTCGTCGGTGAGCCGCGCCCCGGCCGAGTGGCGCTCCAGCTCGGCCAGCCGCGGCCAGGTCCTCCTGGAGCCGCTGCTGGCGCGCAGCCGGCAGCGGAACGGCTATCTCGGAACGTACGCTGTCGAGCGCGTTGATGTACCGGTTGTCCCTGGTGACGTCGTTGACGACGATGCTGGCCTGCTCGAGGGCGGCTGCGCCGGTGATGCCTTCGCCGAAGCGGATCCGCGCGCGGCGCACGACCTCTTCGGGAAGACCGACGGCGAAGCGGATCCGCAGGGTGGAGTCCTCGACGACGAGGAGGAAGTTTGCGAGCAAGGCGTCGAGGTCGGCCACATGGGCCGAAATGGCTTCGGACATCTCCACGAAAAAGGCCAGCAGGCGGTGGCGACCGGGAAAGGCGGTGGAGGCGGAATCAGCCCTGGGCAAGACCTACCGGGGAATATAGCCGAAAACGAGGCGGCGTCACCGGATCCGGAACAGGCCCACCGAATCGACCTGGCCGACCAGTTCGACGTCCCAGTCCGAAGGCCGTTCGAGCAGGGAGCGGCCCACGGGGCCGTAGCCGGCCTCACCGGCGGGCGCTAGCACGAAAGCGAATCCTTCCTGGCGGACCAGGCGCATGGCGCTCCGGCGAAGATTCAGGGCGGGCAGGCGGCGAGCCGTGGGGTGTTTCACCAGCACTTCCCAGAGGCCCTCGGGCGTTTTTCCGAGGAATTCGACGGGGCCGGTCTGCTCGTGGCTGAGGCAGAGCAGGCGGGCGCGGTCGAGGCGCACGGGGCGGCGAAAGTCGACGCCCAGATACATGCCCGGCCGGACGGCTTGCCAAGTGCCCCAGCGCGAGATCCAGTTCTGGTCGAAGGCGAAGCGGGCTTCCCAGACGTTGGGCCGCGCCAGCAGTCTCCATTGCGGGTGAAGGCCGAGACGGTCGCGGCCGCGGAACAGCTGCACCTCGCTGATGCCCCACTGGAGGGGGCCGGAAAGCGTTTGGGCGAAGCGGATGGCGGTGAGCCGGCGCTCCGGCCAGCGGCCTTCGAGTTCGGTGAACATGCCTTCCTCGATCAGGCGACCGATCTGGAGTGCGTAGCCCAAGCGATCTCCGGCGGCTGACTGCCAAGGGGCCACAGCCTCGACGTCGAGGTAGGCCGCCGGGGCGCCGAGCAAGTCCAGGACGCGCGCCGGCGGGGAGACGTGCTCGCGGATCATCTCGGCGACGCGATACTCCCAGAGCGTACGACGCAAGTATTCTTCCTCCCGTTCGAGCCGGAGGGCGGCCCGCCACGGCAGGCCTTCAAGACGCCAGGCGCCCGGATCGGCATAGGCGGCCGCCACGGGGGGCAGCGAGAGCAGGGCGTGGAGGGCGAGGGAGAAGAAGGCTAGGCGCCGCGGGAGAACCGACGCCAGGGCCAGAGCAAGGAAAGCCAGCGAAGGCATCAGGAACCGTGCGCCGATGTTCAGCAGCCAGGGAAGAGCCAGCAGGCCGGCCGCCGCCAGCAGCCAGCGGCCTTGCCGTTTCCGCAACCCGAGCAGCGCCACCGGCGCCAGCAGGAACACCGGACCGACCATGCCGTGCAGGCGCCGGCCGCGCACTGCCAGCTCGACGGGGAGGTTCCCCGCCGTGACGCCTTCGTAGGAGCGCAACGACCGGGCCAGTTGCTCTTCCGTGGAGATGTGGAAATGGGGGTTGGGAAACCACCGGTTCATCAGAGGCGCCAGGGGATTGCCGGTCAGCAAGGCATTGCGAATCATCCAAGGCAGGACGACCGCGGCGGCGGCAGCGGCCACCCGGAGGGCTGCGCGGGGCCTTCTCCAGACCGCCACGGCAATGGCGGCGGGCGCCACGACCAGACCGGTCGGCTTGACGGCGTAGCAGAATCCGGCCACCAAGCCGAGCGGAATCAAGTAACCGGCCTTAGCTTCCTGCGCCCAGGCGAGCACGAGATAGAAGGCCGCCAGCGCGAAGAAGACCAGAGCGGCGTCATTATAGGCGGCCGTGCCCGCGGTTCCGACCACCGGCGAGCAAAAATAAAGGCCCGCGCCGGAAGCGGAAGCCCAGCCGGGTAGCCCCAGGCGGCGGCCGAGGGCCAGCATCAGAGGCACGCTGGAGGCCAGCGTGGCGAAGTGGACCAGCTTGGCCGCTGAGTGCTTCCCGAAGGCGAAGGCGAAGGTGAACAGCATCTCCGTGCCGTGGGGAAGCATTTCGTAGAAGCCGACGCGCCCGCTGAGGCGGTGGGCCCGGAGCCATTCGGCGGGAAGACCGAGATGGTAGGTGTAGCCGTCGGGCCGGATTTCGGGCGCCGCGGCGTGGATGAAGTAGATCGACCCGTAGACTGCGAAAACGACGAGCGGGAGCCAGGGGAGTCCGTCCAGAGAAGGCGCGCGCGGACGGAAGGCGGCGCCGCTCAGGCAAGCGCCGAGCGCGAGGAAAACCCACCACCGGCCAGCGCCCACAAGCAGGAGCGCCACAACGGCGTAGCTGAGCAGGACCAACCCGACGGCCAGCCGGGCGCTCGCGGGCAGCGCGATCCTGGGGAAGGCGAGCCGGCCCGCCGAATACGCGGCCGCGAGCGTGAAGGCGCCGCCGAACAGAACCGGTAAGAGCGCGGGCAACCCTTCATTCTAACGGCCCGGCGAGGCCGGCCCGCTGCGTGACTTTACTCCTGGAAGTGGAAATCGGCGACGAAGGCGCTGCGCTGGCCCGGCGCTTTCCAGATCGTGCCCAAACCGCGGCCCTGGAAGGAGTGGGCCAAAGCGTAGGCGGGCATCGCGTGGCCCACCTTGGTGAGCGGCAGATACCAGACCTCTTCGTTGCTGCAAATGTGATCGCCGGCGTTGATGGCGCGGGTCTGGATCTTCGCCAGCTCGCCGGCCGTGAGCGTCGCCCTGGCGCTGTGGACGTTGCCGCCTTCGAGCTCCAGTTCGATCGGCCGGTAGTCGATCCGGACGATGTCGGCGAGCAGATCGCCCGCCATGCGCTGGGCGAAATTCTTGAGCGCCAGGCGCTGTTCGGCGTCGGCACGCTCATCGATGATGAGCACGGCTTTGACGGGGTAGGCGCTGGCCGTTACGTCGCCGAGGGTCGCGCTGGCCTTGACGACGCCGACGACGCCCAGGCCGTCGAGCCGGACACCCTGCCAGGCGCCCTGAGTGATCTTCCAGCCGAAGACGGCCAGATCACCGGTCAGGCCGACTTCGGAATTAGCAAAGCAGGGCCCGGTGTAGACATCCGCAGTACGCGCCTCGACGTAGGATCCGGTCAAATGGGTCGCGGGTAGCCCTCCGGCAAACGCCAGAGCCCCCGCGCCGATCATGAGAGAGCAAGCTGTGATGGTGGCTCGCATCCTGTGCCTCCTCTGAGTATTGCTGGTTCTCAGTTTAGCACAGGGCGGAGGCCGCTACTTCTTCAACGTGCGTACGTAGGCGATCGCCTGCTCCACCTGCTCGCCGGTGAGTTTCAGGCGGTGGCTGGCCTTCGGCTGTCCCATCTTGGCCGGCTCCATCTTGCGGACGCCCTTGGTGATGATCTGCCGCAGCTCGTCGTCACTCTTGTTCTGGACGTAGGCGGAGGTCAAGCGCGGAACAGTCATCTGAAAATACTTGTCGGCCATTCGGTCGCCTTTTCCTTCCGCGCCGTGACAGTTTTTGCAGCTTTGGTCGAATACCGCCTTGCCGGCGAGTTCGGCCGGGCGCACAGGCAGCAACATTGCCAAGGCCGCCAGGACGGCCAAAACGATCGGATTTTTCATTTGGATTCTCCCCCTCGAGCCGGGCCGAGTCCCAGACGGTTCCGGACGCCGGCGGCCTCAGTATAGCACGGCGTCAGGGCTCCGGAGCGCCGGGCTGCAATTCTTCGATGACGCGGCGCTCGGCGGCGCTGCCGTGGCAGATGACGCAGGATTCGGCGCCGCGGGCGGCGACTTGGGAAACCAGCGCGTAATGGACGCCGCTGTCGGTCCAGGAGATGACCTTCAGTCCCTTGTGGTAGCTGAAGTGAAAGAGGATCCTGCCGGAACGGTAGACGTCGCCGCCGGCGGGCGCCGCGCGTGGGCTCGAAGCCAGAAGCAGCGAGATGGGTTTGCCATCCATCTGGTAGGCCAGGTAGCCGACGTCGTCGTCGAGATATTGCAAGAGGCGGGCGCCGACGAGCCGGTACGGCTTGCGCTCGCCGGGCTCGACCGGGTAATCGGGCAGGTCCAGGTGAAACGGCAGGCGCGTGCGAAGCCAGCGCGAGACGACTTCCGGGTCTTCCGAGACGACGTCGAGCGGCATGGCGCCGCGGGCGTAGCGCAGGTGCGAATCGGCGGCGAAGGCGGCGAATTGCGGGCTGCGGTCGGACCACAGCCAGAAGACGACCAGCGCGCCCAAGACGAGCGCCGCCGGAATGGCGGCCGCCCGGAAGCTCCAGCGCGGCGCCGTGTAATGCGCGGCCACGAGCGCCCGCGCCGTCTCGAGCGAGCTTTCCGGAACGTCATAGAGCGGCTTGGCGCCGCGGACGGTGTCGACCACGATGCGCACATTTTGGTACTCGGCGCTGCAAGCGGGACACTCCACCAGGTGCTTTTCGAGTTCGAGGACCTCCGCCGGCGGCAGCTCGTCATCCACGTAAAGGTGAAGCTTCTGTCGCGCCTCGGCGCACGGGTTCACGGCTTGACCTCCCTGGGCGCCGGCGCGAACCGGAACAGGTGGCGGCGCAGCAGCAGCCGCGCCCGCGCCAGGCGGCTCATCACGGTGCCGCGCGGGCCCTCCAGCAGGCGGGCGATCTCGGCGTAGG
>JBBIMZ010000200.1:0-6934 GCA_037444135.1 Solibacteraceae bacterium | reverse complement strand
CGGCGATCATTTCGATCCGCTGGCGGCGGCGCAGGCCGGCGTCGCGCTGGAGCGGCTGCTTTGGGTGCGGTGCGGCGGCAACGCCGAGCATGCCCTCAAGGCGGCGGACTTGGTGGCGCACGGCGGTGGTTTCGGAGTAATTTGTCTGGATCTGGCGGACGCCGCGCCTCAGGTATTGAACCGGATTCCGCTTTCTTACTGGTTCCGGTTCCGGCGGGCGGTGGTGGGGACGCCGGCGGTGTTTCTCGTGCTGAGCTGGCAGCCGCTGGCCCGGTCGTGCGCCTTCTGTTGGATTGAGTTCCGCCAGCCGCGGCCGTTGTGGGAGGGGCGGCCGCGGTTCCGGTTGTTGCGAGGCCTGCGCGTGGAGGCGGTGGTGCGAAAGCCCGCGCCGGGCAGGTCGAAGGTGCTCGAGTGGAGGGCGGTTTAGATGTACGCCTGTTTGCACCGGCTCGGGGCGACCGAGGCGCTGGCGGATCTGGCCGGCACCTTCTCGCCGGAAGTTGAGATCACGGCGCCGGGGACGGTGGTGTTCTCGATCCGGGGCCTCGGCCGGCTGATCGGCCCGCCGCACGAAGTTGCCGCCGAGATCGCCCGGCGGGGCGTGGAGCGGGGCCTGGTGGCGAATCTGGCGATTGCCGGCGATCCGGACAGCGCGGTGCTGGCGGCGGGGAATTTTCCGGGGGTCACGGTGGTGCCGCCGGGCAAAGAGGCGGAGTATTTGGGCAAGATTCCGCTGGCGGGCGTTCCGATGGCCGAGCCGTTGCGCCGGACGCTGGAGCTCTGGGGTCTGCGGACGCTCGGGGATGTCGCCTCACTGCCGCCGATCGGGCTGGCCGAGCGGCTGGGCGAGGAAGGCGTCCGGCTCTACGAGCTGTCCCAAGGCCGGAGGCAGCGCCCGTTGCGCCTGGCGCCGCCGGCGGCGTGTTACCGGGAGCGGCTCGAGCTGGACGATCCGGTGGCGCAACTCGAGCCGCTTTTGTTTTCCCTGCGGCGGCTGCTGGGCGAGCTGTGCCGGCGGCTGGAAGCCAATGCGGCGGCCGCTCATCGCCTCACCACGGAACTGGAGCTGGAGGACCGGTCCGTTCACCGGCGGACGCTCGAGCTGCCGGTGGCGCAGGCGCGGGTCGAGCCGCTGCTCAAGCTGATCGCGCTGGATCTGGAGGCGCATCCACCGGCGGCGGCAGTGACGGCGATCACGCTGTCGCTCGATCCGGCGCGGGCGCGCCGCGTGCAGGGCGGCCTGTTCGCGCCGGCCGGGCCGGAGCCGGAAAAGCTCCAGGTGACGCTGGCGCGCATTGCGGGGATGGTGGGCAAGGACAATGTGGGCTTTCCGGAACTGCTCGACACGCACCGGCCCGATGCGTTCCGCCTGCTGCCGGCGGGCGGCGATTCGCATCCCGCCGGCAGGTTCGCGCCGCGTCTGGCCTTTCGCTGGTTCCGCCCGCCGCGGGCGGCGGCGGTGAAGGTAAGCGAAGGGGCGCCGGCGCACGTGGCGGCGCCGGGGGTGGCCGGGAGCGTGGTGGAGGCGGCGGGGCCGTGGCGCAGTTCCGGGGAGTGGTGGACGGGCGCCGGCTGGGACCGGGAGGAGTGGGACGTGGAGCTCAGCGACGGCGGCCTGTACCGGCTCTGGCGGGCGGCGGAAGCGGGCCCGTGGTTCGTCGAAGGGGAGTATGACTGACGCCGTCGGCGCCGCAGAGTTTGACAAGGGCCCCGGAATCCGACACGATGAAGCCGATGAAGGAGACCGAATACCGGCACCGCACTGACAGCCTCGAGGAGAAGATCGAAATGTTGCGGGCGGCCTGGGAGCGCCGGGATTTCCGGCTGGCGCGGGCCTTGGCGGCATCCCTCAAAGACACGATCCTGTTTGCGCAACAGGAGCAAGAGGGACTGGGGCCGCCGGCGCTCGCGGCCGGCCACTTCTTCGCCGTCAGCGAACTTCCGGGACCGTGGCGGGAGTGGGCGCGCGGGTGGCGGTTCGCCAAATCGCTGGCTCTCGATGAAACGGTGGCGCTGGCGCGGGCGGGCGAACCGGTCGAGCTCGTGGCGGCGTTCGGCGCCGATCAGGCCGAGTCGTTGGCCCGCGAAGTCCGCGTGGCGCGCATCGAGCCCCGCAGCGGGCGGCTCGTCGAGATTCCCTGCCAGGTTTCCGAGGAGCTGCGCCGGGGACGCGAGCGTTTGTGCCGGCTGGCGTTCCTGGCCGATTCGCCCGCGCACACGCGGACCTCCTACCTGGTTTTCTTCGGCAATCCTGACGCGGAACTGCCGGAGTACCGGACGGACTTGAAGGTCACCGGCGAGGGTTACGGGCTGGAGATCGAAAACGACTATTACCGGGCGTTCCTGTCGCGCCAGATGGGCCAGCTCGAGCGCCTGACCCTGAAACGCGAACACGGCCTGGAGCTGTTCGCGGGCGGGGAAGGGCACGGCGAGCCGCCGGGCATCGACTGGGCGCATGACTACGTGACGTCGAACAACTTCCAGAAGATGCGCATCACCAACTGGGCGGCTTGCCCGGACTACGAGGTGCTCCGGGGGCCGCTGTGCGTGAAGGTGCGGCGGTGGGGCTTTCCGCACTCGCCGGTTCACCCGGTCTTCACGCCGAGCCGGATGAACATCTTCGTCGAGTACCGCTTCTACGCCGGCGCGCCTTACTTCATGAAGGTGGGACGCATGGAGGTGATCAAAGACATGGAGATCACCTACCTGCGGGATGACGAGTGGGTCTTTTCCGGCTACTCGTTCACCGATACGGTATGGATGGGCGGCGACGGAAAGCTGCGTGTGGGCCCGGTGGATCCGGCCGAACAGGAAAACCTGTGGGCGGTGGGCTATTTTCACCGCGTGAGCCGGGATGCTTTCATCGGGCTGTTTCTCGAACACGCGGCCGAGAAGCTCGAGGGCCTGAAGCATACCGGGGCGCCGATGCTGCACTACCGCTGGCACGGGCCGGTCTGGAGCCGGGCGCTGTTTCATAATGCGTTCCTGCCGGCCGGGGCCGTGCTGCGGCAGAAGAACGCCTACCTGGTGCTTCCGTTCGAGGAGGAAGGCGGGGCCGAGCGGGTCGAGCGCATCCGCCACCAGTTGCTGAATCCGCTGCTGGCGAGCCCGGCGGAACTGCCGCGCACCGCGCAGCCGACGGCGGGCGCCGGAAGGCTGGCGCGGCCGGGCGAGGCGGGCGACAGCCCCATCGACAAGCGCCGCATCTGGGAGGCTCTGGCCGATTGCAAGGACGAGCAGCTCTATACGGCCAACGCGAGCGTCGTGGACCTCGGGCTGATTTACGACGTGCGCGTGCGCGGCGAGACGGTCCACGTGCTGATGACGATGCCGCACCGGGGCCGGCCGCGCTACGGCTACTTTGCCTGGGGCTCCGGCGGCAACAGTCAGCCGATCCGCGAGCGGCTGTTGCGGGTGCCGGGAGTGCGGCGCGTCGTCGTCGAGCTCGCCTGGGATCCGCCGTGGAACGCGAGCCGTCTGACCGAACCCGGCCGGAGGGCGCTGGGGTTATGACCCCGGCGCCTCCGCCGGGGCGAGCCGGGGCGCTCGTTACGGTCTGCGCCGCCGGCTTCGCATTCTCGGCCAACTACACCAACCACGCGCCCGCCATCGCGACGTTGCGCGAGGCGTTCGGCTTCAGCAACGCACTTGGCGGCCTACTGACGACCGGGATTTTTCTGACGCACGCGGCGATGCAGATTCCGGGCGGGTATCTGGCGGACCGGTTCGGGGCGGCTCGCCTGGTGGCGTGGGCGCTGGCGGTGGTCTGCGCAGGCAACTTCGCCACCGGCCTGGCGGGCTCCTACGAGGAGCTGCTCTTCTGGAAGGTCTTTACCGGACTCGGCACCGGGGCGTGTTTCGTCGGCGGCGCCCGCGCGGTTACCGGATTGTTCTCCGGTTCGAGGTTGCACCTGGCGCAGGGGCTCTATGGCGGCTCGGTGTTGCTCGGCGCCGGTTTCGTCATCTTCGCCGTGCCGCGCTTGGTGGCGGCGTTCGGCTGGCGGGGAGCGTTTTTCACGACCGCGGGCGTAGCCACGCTCGTGTGGCTGGCGTGGCTGGTCGCGGCGCCCGCCGTGGGACCGTCTTCGCACCTTCCTGGAAATTTTCGAACGATGCTGGCTAATTCCCGGCTTTGGTTGCTGGGGATGGTTCAGATGGCTTCGTTCGGTCTGGCGATGGTGGCGGGCGCCTGGATTGTCGAACTGCTGCGGCAGGATCTTGGCGTGGGTGCGGCCCGGGCGGGGCTGGTGGGTGCGAGTGTGCTGCTGCTCGGCATCGTCACGCGGCCGCTCGGAGGGGCGCTGGCGGCGCGCCTGGGAGTGAGCAAACTGGTGCGGATCAGCCTGGCGATCAGCGCGGCCGCTTGCTGGTGGCTGGCCTCCGGGTTGGCCTCGACGGCGGCCGCCGCCATCGCCGTCGTGGCGCTCGGCGCCGGATGCGGCCTCCCGTACGCCGGCCTGTTCAACCGCGCGGCGGCGCTCTATCCCGGCCGTGCCGGCGCCGCGATGGGCCTGGTGAACATGCTCGGAATCGGGATGATCCTCGGAGGCGCACCGCTGGCGGGTCTGCTGGCCGACCGGACGGGCAACTTCCATGCGAGCTTCTATTTTCTGGGCGGCTTTGTCCTGCTGGTGCTGGCCGCCACGTGGCGCGGGATCGGAAAGGAGTGATCGACATGCGGATCCTGGCCGGTTTGCTGGCCTGCGGCATGCTGTCGGCGCAGCCCGACGCGGTGTATTTCAACGGAAAGATCGTCACGCTGTGGGAGAAGGCGCCGCGGGCGGAAGCCGTGGCGGTCGGCGGGGGCCGGTTTCTGGCCGTGGGCTCCAATGCCGAGGTGCTGAAACTGGCCGGCCCGGCCACGCGCCGCATCGACCTCAAAGGCCGGACGGTGGTGCCGGGCATCATCGAGAGCCACACCCACCCGGTGACGGCCGCCCTGAGCGAACGGGACGGGCCGGTGCCGGTGATGCGCTCGATCCCTGAAGTGCTCGACTACATTCGCCGCGAGGCGCAGCGGTTGCCCGCCGAGCGGCTGATCTTCGTCCCGAAGGTGTATGCGACGCGCCTCGCCGAGCGCCGGTATCCGACCCGGTACGAACTGGACCAGGCAGCGCCAGGGCGGCGCGTGATGACCGACAACGGCTACGCTTCCGTGCTCAACTCCAGGCTGCTGGCCGAACTCGGGGTCACGCGCGAGACGCCGGAGCCCGCCAACGGCAAGATCATCCGGGACGAGAGCGGCGAGCCGAACGGGATCATCCTCGGCGCGCCGCATCTGCTGGGGCCGCTCCGCCGGAGCCGGCCGTGGACGCACGAGGACCGCCTGTGGGCGCTGCGGACGATGCAGCGCCGATACAACGAAGCGGGCATCACCTCCACGGTGGACCGCGGGCAGGGGCCGGACGGGTTCCGGCTCTATCAGGAACTGCACCGGAAAGGCGAGTTGACGGTGCGGACCACCGTGACCTACATGATCGGCGCGCGCGGCGGGCCGGAGGACGTCCGGCGTGAGATCGAGCAGATCCCGCTGGTGACCGGCTTCGGTGACGACTGGCTTCGCGTCGGGCCGATCAAGACGATCGTCGACGGCGGGATCCTGATCGGAACGGCGTTCCTCCGCGAGCCGTGGGGGCCGAGGACCGGCGTATACGGCTACATCGATCCGGATTACCGCGGCGTGCTGAGCGTGCCGCGGGAAAACCTCTTCGCCATGGCGCGCGCCGCCGCCGAGCTCGGCTGGCAGATGACGGCGCACACGGCCGGCAGCGGCGCGATCGACCTGCTGTTGGACGCCTACGAAGCCGCCGACAGGATCCGCCCGATCCGCGGGCGGCGCTGGACGGTGACGCACGGCAACTTCCCTTATCCGGACGCCATCGCCCGAGCGGCGAAGCTGGGCTTGATCTTCGACTGCCAGATGGCCTGGCACCACTTCGACGGGCCGGCGCTCGAAGAAGTCTTCGGGCCGGAACGGATGAAGAGCTTCCTGCCGCTGCGCTCGCTGATCGACGCCGGCATCGTCGTAGTCGGCGGCTCGGACCACATGATCCGGCTCGACGCACGCGATGCGCTCAATCCGTACCATCCGTTCTTCGGGATGTGGATGGCGGTGACGCGGCGGACGGTGGACGGGCGGGTGCTCAATCCGGAGCAGCGCGTCACGCGCGAGGAGGCGCTGCGGATGTGGACGATCAACGGGGCATACGGAACCTTCGAAGAGCAGACCAAGGGTTCGATCGAGCCCGGCAAGCTGGCCGACATGGTGGTGATCTCCAAGGACTATCTGACTTGTCCCGAGGACGAGATCAAGCAGATCGACGCGCTGGCGACCATCGTCGGGGGCAAGGTGGTTTACGGCCGGCTGGAGTGAGGGGGCTCGTTAGATGGCTTCGAGCTCGGCTTCGAGTTTCTGTTTCTGGTATAGATCGGCGTACAGGCCGCCGCGGGCGAGGAGCTCGGCGTGCGTGCCGGCCTCGGCGATGTGGCCGGCTTCGAGGACATAAATGCGGTCGGCGGAGCGCACGGTGGAGACGCGGTGGGAGATCAGCAGCGTGGTGCGCTGGCGCATCAGGCCGGCCAGGGCCGCCAGGATGCGCTCCTCGGTCAGGGTGTCGACGTTCGAGAGGGCGTCGTCCAGGATCAGGATGCGCGGATCGCGCAGGATGGCGCGGGCGATGGCGACGCGCTGTTTCTGGCCGCCGGACAACGTCAGACCGCGCTCGCCGACGAGCGTATCCAGGCCCTGGGGGAAGCGGGCGATGTCGTCGCCGAGCCCGGCCGCTTCAGCCGCCCAACGGATTTGCTCTGCCGTGGCGTCCGGCGCGCCGAAGGCGATGTTTTCGGCCAGCGTGGCGCTGAACAGGTAGGTCTCCTGGGGGACAAAGCCGATCTGGCGGCGCAGATCGGCCAGCGAAAGGTCGCGCAGGTCGAT